>DASXNJ010000155.1:0-5939 GCA_036495145.1 Puia sp. | reverse complement strand
GAGATATTTTTGGTTCCGTATATGGAGATCTGATTGATCCGGACCTTCGTTCCCTTATCGATATGAAAAGTGAGCGTTTCAGAATTTGGTGTTTTCGGGTCACGGGCTTCCGAAATTTGTACAGTTACTCCCTGAAGTCCTTTATCCGCAAAATATTTTTTGATATTCTCGTCTGCGGTTTGTTTCATGTTTTCAGTGATCACGCGACCCTTGATCAATCCGGTTTTTACTTTCAATTCGTCGGATTCAGATTTACTGGCTCCGTCAAAAATAAAATTCGTCAGGCGGGGTCTTTCTGTTACGTTGATTTCAACGTACAGTTCATTGCCGGTAATTTTCGTGAAATAAATAGCAATATTTGAAAACAGATTCTGGTTCCATAATTTCTGTATCGCTTTACTGAAATTGTCGCCGCCGGGAATGATTACTTTATCACCGATACTTAATCCGGAAACGGAAATCAACAGGGATTCGTCCAGGTATTTACTACCTGTAATTTTTAACCCCGCAATGGTATATTCTTTGGGTGTTTTCTGACTTTCCAGGGCTAATAATTCAGGATCAACGGAAACCGGATGAGTAGTGTCAGCAAGAATGGGATGAGTTGTGTCTTTAACCTGCGCCTCAGCATTTGTGATCATCAATAAGCAGTAAAAAAGCAAAAAAACACCAGTCAATAAACGTCGTAGCATCCGGGCGGGTTTTTTAGAGCGGCAAATTAAGGGGATTAATTAAAAGTCTTTGTTAAAATACAGGCTGGATCAATGATACAGGCCATTTATTCTCAAGCATTTCTGAAGGATTGGGAGGCCTCAGCCCAGTTGCTCGCTTGTTTTACCAAATCGTCTTTCCCGCGTCTGAAAATCAAGGATGGCTGCATAGAGATTTTCTTTCCGGAAGTCAGGCCAAAGTACGGGCGTAAAAAATAATTCAGCATAAGCAAGTTGGTATAAAAGAAAATTACTGATCCGGTGTTCACCGCTTGTCCTGATCATCAATTCAGGGTCGGGAAAATTCCGGGTACAGAGATATTTTTGAAAACTATATTGGTCAATTGTTTCGGGATCCAGTTTTCCCGCCTTCACATCCAGTCCCAGCTGTCTGGCAGCCTCTCCCATTTCCCAACGGCTGCTATAACTCAGCGCCATAATCAGATTCAGGCCGGTATTCATAGCAGTTTCTGATATGGCTTCATTCAGGACCAAAATCGTTTTTTCAGGCAACATACTGGTATTCCCGATCACATGCAGCCGGATATTATTCTTATTTAATGTTGGTACTTCCTTACGGATGGTATCAACCAGTAACTCCATAAGCCCACTCACTTCCTGTTCAGGCCTTTCCCAGTTTTCTGTGGAAAAAGCATACAGGGTCAGATATCCCACTCCTAATTCCGCACAGGCTTCAACTGCATTACGCACACTTTCGACACCATGGTAATGGCCGAACAGTCTGTCCTGACCCTGACCTTTGGCCCATCTCCCGTTCCCATCCATGATAATAGCAATATGCCTGGGTAATCGTGCCGGGTTAATGCTGAATTTCAAAGACTCCATACCCGTTTTTGAAGGGCACGAAGTTAATTGTTAATGGTTAATTATTATTTGTTAATTATCAAGGCTACAGGCGGGATTGAGTGCTGGTCTGGAAACCCGAGACTTTACGCTTTGGCTATCGGACAAAGCATTAAAGGTGGTTGCGGAGCCTTAATAAGTCGGACATTTATAAGAGCTCAGGTTCATGGAAAACATGATTTCCAGGTAAAGGAATCCGTCGTTCTGGTTCTGGTAACCACGCTGGCGACCCTGGATTCCAATGGGGGGCGATCCGGTTTCGTAGCTCCGGTCCTGGAGGAGAGCAGCAATTGAGGGAGCTCCGTCGGGCAGGGTGGGGAAATTGTTTATTCCGGCGTAGGTTTTACTCACATCGTCGAGATAATCCGTTGTGGTAAAGTTATATACAGCTTCGATTCCAATATTCATTTTGGGGTTCAGATTGTATTTATATCCCAGTCCAAGGGGTATATACGCCGCAATATTACTATACGGCTTACGGTCAGGATAAGCAGCGGAGCCCTGTCCTTCAGTACCCAGTTCCCGGAGATAATACTTCTGGCCTGCCAGATACGCATAGGGATCGAAACTGAACATGCCAATTCCAATGGTCAGATAGGGCGTGGCGCGATGGTCACCATCGCCTGGTATAAAACGGAAGAAATTGAAGTCCCCCTGCACACCCAATTGCCAGACATTTGTGTTAAAACTGAGATTCCGCCTCAGGTAAAAGGCATTTTGTTTATTGTAGACGTCCGAATAACCTAATTGGGCAAACTGTCCCTGTATCCTTACAGCGATATAATTGGTTATTTGCTTTCTGAAAAATAACCCAAATACCGTTTTGGGTGTATTAAAATGCAAATCCGGGTTTAAATCGCCAAAATATTGGGAAGCACCGGCTAATACGCCAAATTCCCCCGTATACAGATAGCTATGATCCGGTTGTGCAATTGTGCGGATAACCAAAAAACAAAAAAAGATCCCTGACAGAAAAAACTGCTTCATATCCGCAAAATAAATGATATTCTTTGCCTGTCTATTTGATTCTAAACGCTAACGATGCAAAATTTCTTTTCTTATGTGTAAACTGTTAATTCCTGCGATCCAGACCCCAGGACAATTTATTCCGCAGCGTCTGGAGAAAATTATTTTCGTTTAATCTTACCAGGGAGACATCAAATTTCTCTCTTCGCACCGCAAGTTGTACATTTTTATCTACAATTTCTTTTCTCGAATCGAGTGCGCAAAGGAAACTTTCCGCCCTCCCTTCTATCTCAAATGAGATAACATTATCGTCCGGCACCACAATCGGACGGACATTCAAATTGTGAGGGGCAACCGGGTTTATCACAAAACTGCCCGATTCCGGGAATACTACCGGGCCACCGCAACTCAGTGAATAACCGGTAGACCCAGTTGGTGTAGAAACAATCAGACCATCGGCCCAGTATGTGTTGAGAAAATCGCCGTTGAGATATGTATGAATCCTGATCATGGGCGAAGTATCCGTTTTATGAATGGCGAATTCATTCAGGCCATACGGCACTTCACCAAATAAGGGTTTGTTGGCGTCCAGATGAATCAGAGACCTTTTGTCTGTAACATACGTTCTCTCTGCCAACGCCTTTACAGCCAGCAGCATTTCTCCTTTGCCGATGCTGGCAAGAAATCCGAGTCGTCCGAAATTGATTCCGATCACCGGAATATCCTTGTCCCTTACGAAAGCGATCGTATCCAGAAGTGTTCCGTCTCCGCCAAGACTGATTAAAAAATCAATGGACTCGTTCAGATCGTTTGAGTGACGAAAGAATAAAAGATCGGGAGGAAATCGAAACACATTGCTGATGTGTTCATAAAAAGGAAGATATATAACTGGCTGTATGTGACGACGCTGAAGTTCGTCCAGCAATTGCTGAACTTCGCCTCGTTCCGATTCTTCTATAATCCGGCTGTATATGGCTACTTTCATTTTAATAAATTAATGATCTGTCACTATTGCTAAAAATCATTTCTGATATGAAAAAATAAACCTTTTTCCCCTAACTGGTTCACACTATACTCGATCCGGAATACAAAATCATAAAAAGTAACAATGTCAAATCCGGCTCCGTAGGTATATAACATTGTATTCTGAAGACTATTCAGATTATTGTACCTGTTAAAAACATAACCCAGATCAACATATGTTTTTGCATATATCCTGAAAGGAATATGGTCATGTGAGGTTTGCCGGAGGAAAGGTATGTCGAAACGAACAAGCTCGCGCATCAGGGTATTCCTGTCCAATAACAGGCCAACCCCATCCACTACATATTTTTCCAGACCACGCATATAATAATCACCGTAGCCCAGGAGAGACTGGTTATAAAATGATTGTGTGAAGGGAATGCGAAGCACCCCAAAATTTTGAGAAACGAAAAACATTTTAGGGGCAAAGGAAAATGCTTCTGTTGATCTGGCAATTACCTGTGTCATATGCATGTCGGCCGAAATACCTCTTTGCAAAATGCTGGTTTCAAAAAGGAACCCCTGGGTTGGATAAGGAACATAATCTATATTATTATAATTCAGACTATAGAAGAACTCAGGATAGACGAGCGATAGTTTATGATTCAAAAAATAATTCGGATTCAGCACAAGAACTGTGCTGTCTATTTTCAGATGGTTAAAACTGAAACGGAAAAAATGTTTTGTCCGGATTGCGGGACGATAATAATATCTCAGGGAGAAGCTGGCCTGTGTCTGCAAATATTTTCCCGCATTCTGTAAAGAATCGCGGCTTACAAAAACCTGCTGGTTATTCGCCGTGATGACGTTTATTTCCTGTTGACCCGATATCAGGAAGCTGCCACCGAAACCATGAATCAGATTTTTTCCGGTGTTGGGTCTGTCGTAAGCCAGCTCAATTTCCCTTGAGTATCCGGTAATCAACCAGATTCTCAAATTATCATTCCTGCCGGTGAAATTATACTGTGAATATTTTATTCCGTAATCGAACCGGCTCAGGCTGTATCCCTGTTGTGCCCATGCGGTAAAATTTCGATCGACGGGTCTTATATAGGGCAATGGAAAGATGTACCACCTTTCTTTTACATCGATATTAATATCTGCAATATATCCGCGGAATTCTTTAAGGGAAACCGTCACCTCATTAAAAAGTCTTGTATTGATCAAATGTTCCCGCGACTGTACGAAATAAATGGAAAGTTGTTGCAGGGTTAACGAATCGCCCGGTTTAAATGGCAGTTCCCTGGTGATAGTGAATGATTTGGTTACTTTATTTCCCTGAATGTAAATATTTCCAACAATGAACAGACGTCCCTGCGTAGGTGGAACGACGATGATACCTGAAGGGAGTGTGTCAGGTTTTAATATCGGCAGAGTGTCATGCTTTCGTTGACCGATGACCGTTGATCGTGTGCCGGTTGTTGGGATTTGGGTATTCGTGGCTGGCAGAAAATGCGTTATGCTTTCAGCGTTCAGCGTTAAGCGTAAAACGATCATCAATATAAAGAGCAAAAGATATTTATCCGTTTTTCGGATCATAGGCTTGGTCCCGGGGTCTTTTCATGGATATCATGGGACGAATTAAATGCTCAGATAATTCATCAGGTGATTATAATTGCTGCGCAATTCATTTTCATATTGCTCTTCCCCAAAATAATATTTGATTTTGTATTCATACCGTTGGAAGGTGGCAATGATATCAGATACTTCCATCTTATTAATGCGGAGTGTTATAAAAAAGGAAGGCGTGCCCGGTTCCGTATAGGTATTTAGTTGTGTAACCTGCGCATCATTTGTTTCAACCAACTTTATAATCTCGGAAAAAGCAAAGTTTACACGATCCATTTCGAGTACTATGATGGCACCGGGATCGCCTGCGCCCACTATTTTGTCAGTATGGCGAATTAAATCAAATGCAGTAATGGAACCGAGATAATCCGAATCCTCCGTCAAAACCGGAACGAGGGTAAGTTGAAATTCACTGCAAACATGCAGGGTGTCCAGTACATGACTGATGGCCTGAACTGAAGCATGGCTGTAAAGTGTCTGCAGGTTATTTATTGTCGTATCGTCAGAAGCAGCGTCGAGCAGACTATCTTCATCAATAATTCCGAGGAGTTTGTTGGCAGAAACAACCGGCAGATGGGCGACATGATGATCTATCATAATGTCTTTTGCCAACAGAACGCTGTCTTCCGGATTTAGATACGGAATTTCAGTTGATAGAATGTCTAAATTTAACACAGCAAGGGTTTTAGTGATAAGATCTTATCTGTCTCATGCCACTGCTGCAGGTTCGTTTAATTTGGTCAGAAACTGGTGTAATATCTCATTGAATTCGGCCGGAACCTCCATCATGGGTGCATGTCCGCACTT
>DASXNJ010000154.1:0-1982 GCA_036495145.1 Puia sp. | reverse complement strand
GCCTGGAATGACAACAAAAATCTGTACGGGAAAAAACTGGGCCTTCTTCTGCAGGTGAATATTACTTATGCCGATGGCAGTCATGAAGCCATTATTTCAAATAACAGCTGGAAGTCGACAGACAGGGGCCCGATAAGGTTTTCCGAAATTTATAACGGCGAAACATCAGATGCCCGTCAGGAACTTCCGGGCTGGGATAAACCAGGTTTTGCTGATCAGACCTGGCAGGCGGTTGCGGAAAAGGATTATCCAAAAACAAATCTGATTGCCACTTATAACGAACCGGTCGTAAAGCATGAAACATTTCATCCGTTGAGAATTTTTAAAACTCCCAAGGGGGAGCAGGTGATTGACTTCGGCCAGAACATGGTGGGATGGGCCCGTTTCAGGGTTCATGGTAATGCGGGCGATGAAATGACCATCGATCATGCAGAAGTACTCGACAAAAACGGGAATTTTTATACCGATAATTTAAGGGCAGCAAAATCCAGGGATACTTATATTCTGAATGGCCGGGGGGAAGAATTTTTTGAACCCCATTTTACATTTCATGGCTTTCGGTATCTGAGGGTGAAGGGATTTCCGGGTGAAATGAAACCTGAAGATATTTCAGCTGTCACGCTCTATTCTGATATGAATCCATCAGGACAATTTACATGTTCGAATCCCATGCTGAATCAGCTGCAGCATAATATTCAATGGGGTCAAAAGGGCAATTTCCTGGATGTGCCAACCGATTGCCCTCAGCGCGACGAGCGATTGGGTTGGACCGGTGATGCACAGGCATTTTCCAGAACTGCCTGTTTTAATATGGATGTACATAATTTTTTCTCCAAATGGATGAAGGATGTCGCGGCGGATCAATCGGATGATGGCAGAGTTCCCTTCGTTGTTCCGAATGTGCTTGGTCCGATGGCAGGCGGCTCAGCTGGTTGGGCGGATGTTTCTACCATAATACCGTGGAATATGTGGCTTGCTTATGGTGATCCCAAAATACTGGAAGATCAATATACCAGCATGAAAGGCTGGGTTGGCTTTATGCAGAATCACAGCAGGGATTATTTATGGAATACCGGTTTTCATTTCGGGGACTGGCTGTTTTATCGTCCTGCCGATGATAATGACGGACGTTCTGCCGTTACGGATAAATATTTAATCGCTCAATGTTTTTTTGCGCATTCTGTCCAGCTGGTTATCAATGCAGCCGGGGTTTTAAATAAAAAGGACGATGCTGAAAAATATTCGGAATTGCTTCATCATGTGAAAGACGCTTTTCTAAAGGAATACATGACTTCATCCGGACGGCTGGTATCCGGAACACAAACCGCTTACGTGCTGGCGCTTCAGTTTGATATGATACCGGATTCATTAAGAGCACAGGCTGCAAGGCGTCTCGTGGACAACATTCAGGATTATGACAATCATCTCACAACCGGATTTCTCGGAACGCCTTATTTATGCGAAGTGCTGACTCATTTTGGATATGACACGGTGGCCTATAAACTCCTCTTACAGGAAACTTATCCTTCCTGGTTATACCCTGTAAAGATGGGCGCAACGACCATTTGGGAAAGATGGGACGGACAGAAACCGGATAGTAGTTTCCAGACGCCCGGTATGAATTCGTTTAATCATTATGCCTATGGAGCCATCGGGGACTGGATGTACCGGAATATAACAGGATTGGACACTTATGACGATGGACCGGGATATAAGAAAATAAGAATCCGCCCGCACACGGGAGGAAATCTTAGTTCTGCCAGCGCAGAATTGAAAACAGGCTATGGTAAACTATCTGTCAATTGGAAAATAAGTGCCGGAAATTTTTCGATGGATATTGAAATTCCTGCCAATACCACCGCCAGTATTTTTGTGCCGGCATCAACGGCGGAAACCATTTCGGAAAATGGAAAATCTTTATCGGATGAAAAAGAAATTATCGTAAAAGGAAAGCAGGGAAATTATATTGAGTTACAGACAGG
>DASXNJ010000153.1:0-9976 GCA_036495145.1 Puia sp. | reverse complement strand
GTTGAGCACTGACCACCATGCAGTGATATAATCCGGTCTTTTATTTTGGTATTTTAAATAATATGCGTGTTCCCATACATCAAGACCAAACAGTGGCTGTCCTTTAACGTCACTGATATCCATCAGGGGATTGTCCTGGTTAGCAGTTGAAACGACATCAAGTTTATTATCCTTTTTCAAAATTACCCAGGCCCATCCGCTTCCGAATCGGGCTTTGGCTGCGTCACCGAATTTTGTTTTCATCGCTTCCACCGAACCGAAGTCCCTTTGTATGGCGGTTAACAGGGGTGCAGATGGAACAGCTGTTTTCCCCGGCGAATTCATCAGTTCCCAAAACAGGGAGTGATTGTAATGGCCACCCGCGTTGTTTCTCATTTTGACTGAATATTTTGAAATGGAAGCAAGCAGATCTTCCAGTGACATTTTCGAAGTATCTACTTTTTCCGCTTCAACCGCCTCTGACAGATTTTTTGCATATGTGGCGGCATGTTTAGTATAATGTATCTCCATCGTCATCGCATCTATCGCCGGTTCAAGGGCAGAATAGGAGTATGGTAATGGCCGTTGCGTATAAGGTGTTGGATCGGGAGATGACCTCAGCCGGCTGCTTTCAACAGAACCTGTATTTGCCAAACTGGTCAAAACAGAACCCGAAAGTCCTGCTAAAACGCCTGCTTTTCCTGCAGTATTTATAAATGCTCGTCTTGATAAATCATAGTTTGCCATAAACTGAAATTTTTGATAGTGTAATTTAATTCCATTCAGGCCCAAAGCCCAAAACTGGTTTATATTTTTACAGCAAAACTTTGACCACAGTATTAACGAAAATCTATTCAGGATAAAGCAGGTATTTCTTTCTTTTGATCCGGAAACGGGAAAGTGCAGGCTCCCAGCTTTTGCGAATCATTTGTTCCGAAGTGCCTTCTATGATTTGCCTGCGAAGCATTGAGGTGCCGGCCAACTTATCGAAATTTCCGATCTGTTTGCTTTGGGAGGCATCGAAAAATATTTTTTTGTCCGGATAGGCATTATAAAATTCAAACAACCAGTGAAGGTCTATCTGTTTGTTTGCGCGAAGAATTTTTTCTTCGGCGTTACCGAAATTCAGGCCATAACAAACCGAATCCTGGTAGAGCGGATGTTCACTCATGCCCTGTATGGAGACCGGCATAAAACTAAATTCATATTTACCAGCTAATGCGGGAGCTCCCAGCATGGTAAAGGGGTGTTGTGTTCCTCTGCCGAGACTTATAACAGTACCTTCAAAAAGACAAAGACTTGGATACAGTTGAATTGCAAGCTGGCTGTTCAAATTCGGAGACGGGGCGACCGGCAGTACATACGGAGAAGAATGCGTGTAGTTCCGTATCGTAATAACCTGTACCTGGCATTTTATTTTATTCGACAACCAACCTTCTCCATTAATCATTTTCGCCAGTTCACCCATTGTCATTCCATGGACAATCGGAATGGGCTGCAGGCCTACACCTGAACGCAAAGAATCCTCCAGTACGGGGCCATCTACATAATAACCATTTGGATTCGGTCTGTCCAGTAAAAGAAGAGGTTTATGGTAGTCGGCGCAGGCCTGCATAACGCGTTGCAGAGTTATTATATAAGTAAAGAAGCGGGCGCCGACATCCTGTATATCAAATACCACTATATCCACGTCCTGTAAGTCTTCCCTGGAAGGCATAGATTTTTTTCCATATAAGGACACAATCGGGATTCCGGTAAGAGGATCATGACTGTCGCCAACAGTTACGCCGGCACTTGCATTGCCACGGAAACCATGTTCGGGGCCAAAAACTTTTACTACCCGGATTCCGGCGTGCAGCAGACTATCTACCAATGGAATACCTGCAATTTGTGAAGTCGGATTGGCAACGATCGCCAATTTCTTACCCCGGAGTATGGGAAAATATCTTTCAGTCTGATCAGCGCCTGTACGTATACTCGTTTTGCCGGTTTGTGTAAATCCGTTTAAAAAGTATAAACCCAGTACAGAAAGTAAGATTTGTTTTTTCAACAATGTATAAGTTCGATATTATTTTATTGCTTCTTATTATCGGTCTGATCAGTCGTACAGTTTTTTTGCAATACCCTCCACGGTGGATTTGGGAAGCAGCCAGGCAAAGAAAGCACTGAGTTTATTCAATCCGCCGGTAATTACTTCCGGTTTGCGCCGGAAAAGACCCGCCAGCGCAATACGCGCCACTATCTGTGGCGACATATTAAATCGTTCCGCAGCTTTTTGCCCTTTTGCCCCAATATTCGCGCGGTTCACAAAATTTGTATCGGTTGGTCCCGGACAGACACAGGTTACGGACACATTTGTTTTTTTGAGCTCCTGAAAAAGGCCACGGCTAAAGTTCAGCACATAAGCTTTTGAAGCAGCATATGCTGTGAGTAAAGGAACTGCCTGGTAAGATGCTGAGCTACCAATATTTAGTATATAGCCTTCCGGCTGTTTTAAGAGAGAGGGGAGAAAGAGGCGTGTTAATTTTGTCAGTGTGATGATATTCACCACCAGCATATCAGTATATTCTTTGGCAGTATACTTCTCAAATCTTCCACTCAAACCGTATCCTGCGTTATTTACCAGTACGGACACATTAAACTGATTATTATCACACCATTCAAAAATGGCTTCAGCAGCCCCGTTTTCGGCAAGATCCATCGCAAACCACTGGCAATTTTTATTTGATGAGTGACTGATATCCTTTGCAACCTGTTCCAGCAGGTCGGCAGATCTCGCGACGAGTAGCAGGTCATAACCGCGTACTGCCAGTTGCTCCGCAATAGATTTCCCAATTCCTTTGCTGGCTCCTGTAATGAGTGCAAAAGGCATCTGCGTTTAATTTGATTGCGCTAACTAGTTTTGAACTTTGGAAGCGAAACGATGGTAAAAAGGTGTTTTGCTGTTTTCGTCTTTTGGCATGTATTTACCGGTAATAATCGGCACATACATCACACGGCGGCGACTGGCTTCTCCTACATAAGGAGATTGTTGCGCCCGATGCCAGATCCGGCCATCATGAACTGTCAGGTCACCCGCATTAATATCAAATCCGATTTCGCGGGCGTCAGGGTTATTGTCTATAAAGTATTTTTTCTTGAAAAGTAATCGTAAAACGCCCTGTGTATGCGTTCCGGGAAGTACTCGCAACCCTCCTGCTTCAAAGGGACAGGGATCGAGATGTATTCCAACATTCAGCATGGGCATAATCTTCTGCCCCAGAAATAAATCGCGGGGACTGTCGGTATGCCAGCCCATCTGTGAAAATTTACTTTCAGGAGTTCGAACATAATGGTTCAGGATCAGGCCATCCTTTTCATTTTCAGCAATCCGGCCTTCGTATGGTGCCAGAAGTTCAAGTAACGCAACAAGACGGGGGTCCTTTAAAAATTCATGGAACGTTGAACTGAATGTCGAAAGAAAACACAAACGCTGTATGATGGTCTGACCATTATGGTCTTTTCCAAATTTTAATGGTACTCCGTTAATTTTATCCACGCCCTCATCCAGTAATTTCTTTTCGATCCGGTTTAATTCCTGGATAAAAAAGGCAACGGTTTCAGGCTTCAAGACATTACGAAATACGATAACCCCATTTTTATGGAAAAAAGCTGCTTGCTCCGGGGTTACCTTATCACCTAGAAAGAATTCAGGGCATAGTAATTTTTTCATATCATGGTAGCATTTAAGTCTTTAGCAGGGGAAGTAAGCCGCCTAAAACCCATATTTGTACAGGATGAAATTAACTTAAAAATAATTATGATTTTTTTATTATTGGCAAAATTAATGAATAAAGTCCTATTAACCAGCCCCGTCTTAAATTCTTATTCCCCAGCTGTTAATTTCCGGATCTCTCTAAACGTGTAAATGGACCCCCTTGGTATTCGTAATTTTAAATCTTTAAACCAGCGATCGACCATGATTTACCGGGGTATTCTCTTTTCTTGTAAAAAACAGGGCAGCCCTGTATGCCCCATATGTAAAAACCGGTGCTGCCAAAACGTCTATAGTATAATGCACGTGCTGAGCCAGTAATAATATGCCCAGAAGGATAGACGCCGACAGAGCATAGACCCGGTCCCATTTCTTTTTCAGGCACAAAAAAACCAGGAAAACGGTTGTTGTGTGTCCGGAGAAAAAAAGGTCATGTGTAATGTAATGAGAGCCATAAAATTGATTTGTAATAGGGTCCGCCAACGGGATGAGCCCGGCCGGAGGATTCAATGAAATCAAGCCTATACTGGCCATTCTGAGAAGTGTTACGATATTATAGGCCCATAAAGCAACCAGCAGCATCCCTGGATCCCTATATATTCTGATGACCAAAAGCAAACAACATGACCAGATCAAAAAGAAGACACCCACTGAAAAATCATGTGCCGGAATGTATTCGAGTACAAAATCGGTAAATACGTACCCGTTACGTGCCTCGATCGCAATAAAGAAAAAAGGTAAACTGGTCAGAATTCCGGCGAAAACTGCCATTCCGACCCAAAATTTCCATTTAAAAGAGGTTATTTTCCAGGCATCAGACCATTTCAAGCTTAAGGCGTAAGGCGCAAAGCTTAAAGCTTTTTTGGGAAGGTTCTTGTTTTTTTTAATATCCTTATATGTTAAATCTGACTCCCCCAACAGCGTCTATTTTTTTAAAAACTTGATTTATATCAACTTAAATAATTGAATTTAAAGGCTTTACGCCTTAAGCCTTTACGCTTTAAGCCTAATAATGCCAGCGTTTGAAAGCCTCCATCGCAGCATATTTGGTTAATCCCAACTGAGCATACAAATTCGCCGTATTTGCGTTTCGATCTTCGGCTCTTTGCCAGAATTCACGGCTATCGGAGCCCTGAAATGGAACCATGTCCTTTTGAGACTGATGGATAAAAATACCAAATCGTTTTTTCAAAACCTGATCCGGACTCATGGGTATGGCCATTTCGATTTCGCTGACATCCCATTCCTGCCATGCACCTTTATACAACCAAACCCAGCAATCCTTCACCCAGGACTCGCCTGCCTTTTTTAGGCGCCTCATAGATTCAAATACTACATCGAGACAAACACGGTGTGTTCCGTGCGGATCGGCCAGATCACCGGCACAATATACCTGCTGGGGTTTGATTTTCTGTAAAAGATCAGTAGTAATGGTTATATCTGCCTCACTCATCGGATTTTTCTGGATTGTGCCAGTTTCATAAAAGGGAAGATTCATGAAATGTATACCGGTTTCCGGAATGCCCACATAGCGGCATGTTGCACTGGCTTCACTCCGTCTGATCAAACCCTTTATGTTTCGAATTTCAGGAGAGTCGATCCCACTTGTTTTTTTGTCTTTCAGGTATTTCTTGGCATTGGTCAGAATTTCAGTTGATCTCTTATTGTCGATTCCAAACATGGATTCAAACCCTACTGCGAAATCGATAAATCGTGTAACAAATTCGTCCGTTACAGCAATATTACCTGAGGTCTGGTAGCCCACATGTACTTCGTGGCCCTGATCATGTAAACGCATAAATGTTCCTCCCATGGATATTATATCGTCATCCGGATGCGGTGAAAAAATCAGACACTTTTTGGGATAGGGAGTCATTCTTTCCGGCGCATTGGGAAGAGGAAGATTTTTACCCCCGGGCCATCCGGTAATACTATCCCGGAGCATATAAAATACCTCCAGATTTATTTCATAGGCATCTCCTTTTACGGCGAGCAGATCGCTCAGACCATGATCGTTGTAGTCATTGTCAGTCAGACTTAATATGGGTTTACCCAATTTAAGCGCAGTACTGACTACCGCCTTGCGAAGAATATCTTTATTCCAATCGCAATCACCGGCAAGCCAGGGGGCTTTAAAACGAATCAAATCGGCTGCAGCGGCTTCATCGGTTACGAATAAAGTATCATCGTGTTCCTGCAGGATAGACGCCGGCATTTCCTCTGTTGGATTTCCTTCAACAGATTTCTGGATAGCCTGGGATTTATTACTTCCCCATGCCATCAGGATGATTTTTTTGCTTTTGAGAATCGTGCTGATTCCCATTGTGACCGATAAACGGGGAACTTGAGTAACGCTGTCGAAATCCCCCGCATTTGATAATCTTGTCGAATTTTCGAGTGGAGTGACTCTTGTTTTGGAAAATCGGCTGGACCCTGGTTCATTAAAGCCAATATGTCCATTGGAACCGATGCCCAGGATTTGTAAATCGATCCCTCCGGCCTCAACGATGGCCTGCTCATATTCAGCACAAAAAGATTTCATTTCTTCTTTTGGCAGCTCACCGTTGGGAATAAAGCAACTCTTCTGATCGATATCAATATGATCGAAGAGATTTTCTTTCATAAACCGGTAATAACTCTGTCTGGCTGATCTCTGTATTGGATAATATTCATCCAGGTTGAATGCCACCACATTTTTGAAACTGAGGCCTTCCTCTTTATGCATTCTGATCAGCTCGGCATAAAATTTTAATGGCGATTTGCCTGTCGAAAGACCAAGTACGCAGCGTTCTTTATTTTTTTCTTTTTCACGAATCAGATCCGCTACTTTTTTTGCCACAAATACAGATCCTGCTGCCGCGTTTGGAAAAATTTTCAAAGGGATCTTTTCAAAGGAATCTGCCATTTTCATAATACTAGCCGTTTATTTCAATTTATCTGCGAAAATAGGGTTTTAAGACAAGTATGAAAATATGGAAATGTGGAAGTGAGGAAATTCAGATGGTCAACGATCAGCAGATCGATTCATAACAGAGGGCAAGCAATTCCCGGCTGTTTGGACTCATTGACTGATTCGCGATATTTTGCTGCAGACCTTGTAACAGTTGCCGGTATCTTTCGTGCACGTCTCTTCTTTTTGTCAGTTTGGCAACGATCAGGTCGGTACAAATATTTCCGCCGTTATGGGTATTCATCGACCAGTGCGGATTCCCGGAAAAAAAATTTTCCATTCCTTCGATGGAATTCATTTGATCACAGACCGGCACCAATTCATATTGAAATGTCCTTGCCAGCCAGTCGCCAAGCATAAATAAATCCTGCTGGTTATAGATTGTATAGTCTTTTACGATTTCCTCACGGGGATCATTTGAAGGAAAATCTTTCATGTTCAGGATAATACTGCAAAGATTGGATTCCTTCATAAGGATCTCCCGCATAAAAGATTCCTTCATTTTTTTTATTTCCGTGTGCCAGATTTCGAGCTGCAATCCAATCCTGTATTTTACCGGAAACTGACTAAGAAAAATGATAGAGAGTTCGTCCTGGCTTTTTTTGTTTTTTCTTTTATAACAAAATTCAGTTCTGTTAAAATGAAAACGAGCAAGTTCCATGGGAATGTTTGTCACTCTATACACATATGATTGGATGTCACGAAGCGAAAGCTCAAGTAAGGGTTGCTGTTCAGCAGATTCCATAGCTCGCGATTGAATCTGAATAAAGAGTTTTACATGCACTAAATTAAATAACCGGTCTCGCTTTATAAAGAATTTTATACACCGCCAAGCAACTATTCCAGCTTTCCGGACAAAACCGGTAAAATGATCGACGACGCGTTAAGCCGATCGCGAAAAATACGAATGGTAGCCTTCTGATAATCCTTGTTTTCGCAGGAATATATATCTGTAAATTTCTGCGGATTCCTGTCTGACAAAGGAAACCAGCTGCTTTGAATCTGGATCATCATCCGGTGACCTTTCTTAAATGTGTGCGCAATGTCCGGCAGTTTGAAATGAACAGTTTCTATTTTCCCAGGTTGAAATGCCAGAGGTGTTTCAAAACTCTGCCGGAATTTGCCCCGGAAAATTTCGCCGCGCACCAGCATCTGATAACCACCCAGCGGATAAATTCTTTCAGGTTCATTCACAGCATAAATATCTATGTGCTGGTAAGAAAGGCTGTCAGGGAAAACGTCTATGATTTTTACCACAAAATCAGCATCGGTAGTACTTATACTTGCCTGGATATCTGCGATTACAGGCCCCCCAACTGTAAAATCTTCTTTTAATATGGAGGATTGATACGAAAGCACATCCGGTCTTCGGCCCGCGAATCGCTGATCATCGGTCATATATTCACGTGTCCGGTTAAAATGGACAGCTTCCGTATATGGAACAGGATGAGCCGGATCGCTGATATATTCGTCATAAGCCATTTCAACTTCCGGTGCTTTTGAGGAGAGTTCATTTTTGTCCCCCAGGTAAACTTTTTCATTCCGGATTTGACCTGATGGCCATGAATCGAAGCGTCTCCATTTATTTTCACCAGTAAAAAATATAGTTGCTCCCGGAAGGGCCGGATCATTTTTATCCTTGAGATAATAATTGAAAAACGGAATGATTATATCATTTTGATAGGTCATGGCTGTATTGGATCCAAAATAGATGTTACCGAGATGGGTTCCATCCGGACTGGACCATTCCTCATGATACCATGGACCCATCACGAGTTTGGCATTTGTTTCAGGACTTTGACTGCGGATGGCTTTGTATAAGTTCCAGGCACCAAAACAATCTTCAGCATCAAATAATCCCCCTACAACCAGTATGGCAGGTTTAATATTGAACTGGGCTATGCGCGCATTTCTTGCCTGCCACCACGCATCTCTGTTCGGGTGCTTATAGAGTTCACTAAAAAAGTTGATACTGTCGCCTGCCAGCTTCAATAAATTTTTATCCGCGCCCTGCTGCAGAAAAAACATATAATTATCCTTACTGCTATAAAAGTCAGGCATCGGAGATTCTTTGCTGACGGGCATTGGATGCGGCCTGCCGAAACCACCGGACACATAAAAATCAAATGCGTCCATATAAAAAAAAGCACCGTTATGATGAAAATCATCTCCTTCAAACCAGTCAGTCACGGGCGCCTGCGGACTAACGGCTTTTAACGCCGGGTGGCCGGAAGCCGCTGCCATCCCGGCGTAAAATCCCGGATATGAAGTGCCAAACACACCCACCTTTCCATTATTACCGGCAATGTTTTTAACGAGCCAGTCGATGGCATCATAAGCATCCGTTGATTCATCTGTATCGCCGGGATTTTTATTTTTGATGAAGGGTCTGACATCAACGAATTTTCCTTCGCTCATCCATCGGCCACGCACGTCCTGAATAACCATGATATATCCTTCGCGCAGAAAATAACGTTTGTATCCTGACCAGAAATCGCGGTATTCACCGGCACCATAAGGTGCACAATTGTATGGCGTTCTTTCCATAAGGATCGGATGTTTTTCGGTACTGTCCCTGGGAATATATATGGAAGTGAATAATTTCACTCCGTCTCGCATGGGTATTAATTTTTCCATCTTATAATAATTATCGCGAAACCAGGCACTGTCCTGATTTACGTTCTGTGAAAATCCAACGAGATTTGAAAAACAGATCAGGAACAGAAATGCTGATTTCATATTTTACAAAGTGTGATTGATGCGGAATTCGAATTTGCCACGCTAAAAATAAGTCTTGCCCGAAACTATTAACCTAAATTGAGTAATAAACGTATTGAAATGTTTAACAGAAGAAAATTTCTGGGCTCTTCTTTTCTTGCTACTACTGCCTGGTTCCTGAGAACGCCGGAAAAATGTACAGTTTTCGACAATCAGCAACCAATAACCCGCAACCTCCGAAATGGTCCCCTCGTGATTTCAACATGGGATTTTGGAAAAGCGGCCAATGCGGCTGCCTGGGAAATATTAAATAAACAAGGGAGGGCGCTGGATGCTGTAGAAGCCGGTGTGAAGATTCCGGAAGCAGATCCAACCAATCATTCGGTTGGCTATGGTGGTTTGCCCGACCGTGACGGATTTGTAACACTGGATGCCTGTATTATGGACGAAAAAAGTAACTGCGGTTCCGTGATGTGCCTTGAACATATCGTTCATCCCATTTCCGTTGCACGCCTGGTAATGGAAAAGACTCCGCATGTTGTTCTTTCCGGGGACGGAGCCCTGGAATTCGCTCT
>DASXNJ010000152.1:0-8925 GCA_036495145.1 Puia sp. | reverse complement strand
CAACCGTCAACTGCCAACCAATAAATGGATTTGGGAGCAATTTATCCCTTGCACTATCTTTGCACATGGCAAGAATAAATTCCTCAAAGACCCCCCTCCCCTCCAAGTTTTTCGGCGACGGCCTCACATTCGATGATGTCTTATTATTACCTGCTTATTCTGATGTACTTCCCCGGGAAACTGATATCAGGACGCAACTAACAAAAAAGATTAGTCTGAATATTCCCGTGCTCTCGGCAGCCATGGATACGGTAACCGAAGCAACCCTGGCCATAGCTCTGGCAAGAGAGGGCGGCATGGGCATCCTGCATAAAAATATGCCTGTTGAAAAGCAGGTGGAACAGGTAAGGAAAGTAAAACGAAGCGAAAGCGGCCTTATCATCGACCCGATTACTTTACATCCCAACGCAACGATTGGCGATGCACTTACGCTGATGAAAGAAAATAAGATCGGTGGAATTCCGATTATCGACGATCATCAGAAGCTGGTGGGCATCCTGACCAATCGCGATCTCCGTTTCGAAGAAGACAGAAAGCGGAAAATCCGGGAAGTGATGACAAAGGAAAATCTTGTTGTTGCACCTGAGGGAACGGATTTGAAAATGGCAGAAGCCATTCTTCGAAAACACAAAGTGGAGAAACTTCCGGTTGTAAATAAAGCCGGAAAACTCATTGGCCTGATCACCTATCGGGATATTCTACAACTTTCAAGTTTTCCCAATGCGGCGAAAGATGAATTCGGCAGACTCCGGGTGGGTGCCGCTCTTGGAATAACAACAGACCTCATGGATCGCGCAGCCGCGCTGTTAAATATCGGCGTTGATGTAGCCTGTCTCGACAGTGCGCACGGTCATAACACTGGCGTTCTCGATGCATTGAAAAGAATAAAAAAGAGTTTTCCCAAACTACAGGTGATCGCCGGAAATGTTGGAACAGCAGCTGGTGCAAAAGCACTTGCGCAGGCGGGTGCCGATGCGGTAAAAATTGGCGTCGGTCCAGGATCGATCTGCACAACACGTATTGTAACCGGTACCGGCGTACCACAGATCACCGCCATCATGGAAGCTGCGTCTGTTTTGAAGCCCTTGGGTATCCCGCTGATTGCGGATGGTGGTATCCGTTATACCGGCGATCTGGTAAAAGCCATCGCCTCCGGAGCCAACGTAGTGATGATGGGAAGTGTTTTTGCCGGAACAGAAGAAAGTCCGGGAGATACCATCATCTATGAAGGAAGAAAATTCAAACAATACCGTGGTATGGGATCGCTGGGCGCTATGACCCAGGGAAGCAGCGACCGTTACTTCCAGGATGTGGAAGATGGTATCAAGAAACTTGTACCTGAAGGAATTGAAGGCCGCGTAGCATTTAAAGGAAACCTGAATGAAGTCGTGCAACAATATACGGGTGGATTAAGAGCCGGGATGGGCTATTGCGGTGCTAAAAATATTTCGGCACTCCAGAATGCACAGTTTATAAAAATTACAAATGCCGGTATGCAGGAAAGTCACGCACATGATATTGAGATCACCCGAGAATCACCGAATTACAGCCGCTAAGCAACGGCGTCTTTTTTCAAAAAAATCCCGGCGATGAGGCGTACCGCTATTTCTATTTTACTTTTATTGGGATTCATCCATTGTTTCGCACAGACGAAAGATGATTCCTGTACAATGGAAATCAGTCTTCTTACCTGCGCACCGGGTTCCGATCTGTATTCCATTTTCGGACATACCGCCATCCGTGTGCGCGATACACGCAGAGGCATGGATATAATTTATAATTACGGTACTTTCGACGATACCGATCCCTTGTTCTATGTACATTTTACCAAGGGAATCATGAACTATTCACTGTCTGCTGAAACCTATGACAGCTTCATGACGGAATATGAATATGAACACCGCGCTGTTATGGGCCAGGTTCTGAATATGACCTGCACGGAAAAAAATCAGTTGTACGAAGCACTGAGAAAAAATACTCTGGAAGAAAACAGATTCTATCAATATCATTTTCATACCGACAATTGCACCACCCGCGCAGCGCGGATCATTGAATCCAACACGAAGGATTCACTCTGGTATCAAAATATTCTGCCGGTACCGGGCCCGAGTTATCGCGATATGATTCATGAATACCTGAACCCGCAACACCAGTATTGGTCGAAATTTGGCATTGACATGTTACTGGGAAGAAACCTTGATATGAAGCCTTCGAATATAGAAGCGATTCATTTTCTACCCGCTTACTTATTCAGGGGAATGGATCATGCTATTGAAGGAAACAAAAGACTGGTTGTAGAAAAACAGCGGCTCCTCTCGTTTCCGGAAACAAAAATTCCCGACAACCCGTTTACACCCATGGTTGCCTTTTCTGTCCTGCTGCTGGTGGCTATTATCTTTTATTTTTTAAAAAACAAAACGCCTTTACTGATTTTCGATATTTCTTTTTTCAGTCTGATGGGTTTGTTTGGACTTTTGGCAGCCACGTTGTGGCTGGGCCGGGTGGATAATGTTTGTAGAAATAACATCAATATTTTCTGGGCTCTTCCCACACACCTGATCGCCGTATTTTTTATTCGCAAAAAAGGGGAATGGATAAAATATTATTTTTTGGTAACCGCTATCCTGGCTGCTGTTCTGCTGATCGGATTTCCATGGTGGCCTCAAAGAGTGAATGCGGCTGTTCTTCCCATCCTGGGCATCATTATATTCCGGAGTTTTTGTATATATCTAAAGCGGAATTATGCTGAAAAAAATATTGTTCAGGGACACTGAACTGGCATATGAAATAAGGGGGAGCGGGAAAGCTGTTATGCTGGTACATGGGTTTACGGAAGATCGCAGAATTTGGGATCCTTTGCTGGCCGGTATAGAAAATAAGTACCAGTGGATTATTCCCGATCTCCCCGGGAGTGGTGAATCTGTTTTCAACGGTTCGCTAAAGAGTATCGGGGATTTTTCGGAACTAATCGTCAGTATACTTGAAAATGAAAATATACAGGAGCTGATATTGATCGGCCACAGCCTGGGCGGCTATATTTCACTGGCTTTTGCTGAAAGATATCCGGAAAAAATCCACGCCCTGGGTCTGTTTCATTCCAGTTCATATCGGGATTCTGAAGAAAAGAAGGAATCGAGGGATAAAAATATCCGCTTTATCCAAAATCATGATCCTTCACTCTTTGTGGAACAGTCTATTCCCGGCCTGTTTTCAGATTCCTTTAAAACAGAACATGATGAAGAAATTCGCAAACTGATTGATCGCTATGCCAACTTTAAGCGGGAATCCCTCGTACAGTATCTGGATGCCATGAAAAACAGGCCGGCAACCACCGGGGTTCTGGAAACCATTGCTAAACCTGTACTTTTTATTATGGGAGAAGAAGATAAAGCCGTGCCAATCAAAGATTCGCTGAAACAGTGTCATTTACCCCGGATTTCGTACATTCATATCCTGACCCGCACGGCCCATATGGGCATGATAGAAAATTCCAGGCTGTGTAATTCAATTGTGGATCGATTCCTTTCAGCTATTCCCATTTAATCTAAAGCAGTTACCCTACGTGAGCCGATCTTTCAAAATAGTAATTCTGTCTCTTTTACTTATGACGCTGGCCTTCAGGGGTTATTGCAAACATATTAAGGGTGGCGAAATTCATTATACATATCTTGGACCATCTCCCGGCAAACCCGGATACGACAGCTACCAGCTGAGGCTACGGTTGTTTATCAGCTGCCAGTCCACCACGGGTCAGCTGGAAACTTCAGTTGTTTTGGGCATTTACCGGAATTCTGATAATTATCTGATACAGGATGTGGTTGCAAACCTCACATTGAGTGAGCAGATAAATCTTACCAAACCCAGTCCGTGCATCGTACATCCTTCTCCCGTTTGTTACTGGATCCGTGAGTTTACTACGAACGTGGACATTCAAAGGAGTGTGGACGGATATACGGTTATCTTCCAGCGCTGCTGCCGTATAGATAATATCAAAAATCTTTCACCCAATATAAATGTCGGCGCTTCTTATTTCTGCGAAATCGCGGGCACCAGTTCCATCGGAAACAGTGGCGTAAATTCAAATCCGGATTTCGGCATCAAAGACACTGTGCTGATATGCCAGGGAAAAAGATTTAAACTGGATTATAGCGCCACCGATGCAGACGGTGATTCGCTGACCTACGAATTTGCATCTGGGTATTATGGAGGGGGAGAAAATAATGCGGTGGTTACCAACCCGGGACCTCCTTCGTCATGGCAACCTTTGAAATATAGTAGTCCTTTTACAGGCTTGAGCCCTCTGGGATCTTCTGTTACCATCGACCGGCAGACCGGACTGATCTCGGGCGTCGCGCCTGCGGGAGGTGATTATGTTGTTTGCGTTATGGTAAAAGAATTCCGTGCGGGTGTACTTGTTTCCACACACCGGAAAGATTTCATCATTTCGGTGAATGACCTTTGTGATTTTCCTTCGGCGGATCTAAATCCGAGTTATATAACATGCGACGGATTTAATTATAGTTTTCATAACGAGGCCGCAGCCACACCGCTGGTTCATAGTTATTACTGGGATTTTGGTGTGCCGGGGTCCACATCAGATACCAGCGCGGCCGCAAAACCCACCTTTACATTTCCGGACACTGGTGTGTACACCGTCAGATTATTTGTAAACAGGAATGAACCCTGCACCGACAGCGCTACCACACAAATGAGTGTATTTCCCGGGTTTTTTCCGGCCTTCAATGCGTTCACATCCTGTGTCCGGAATCCGGTAATCTTCAGAGATACTACACAGACGCGCTATGGAACGGTTTCATCCTGGTATTGGACATTTGGCGATCAGAACAATGCGGGAGATACTTCTGTTATTCAGAATCCGTCATATCAATACAGCGATACGGGAATGAAATCAGTAACGTTGATTGTTGCCAATAGTAAAGGGTGTCTGGATTCCGTAAAAAAACAAATCGATGTTTCGGGAAAACCTACCATCATTTTCCCGTTCCGCGACACATTAATCTGCAACGTTGACACACTCCAGTTGCATGCACTTGGAAATGGAAGTTTTTCCTGGAGTCCCTCTGCCGATATGATCAATCCGAATTCGGCAGATCCTTTCGTCTATCCGCAAACTACAACTTATTATACCGCGACTTTGAGTGAGCCGGGTTGTATCAATTCAGATTCTGTTCGCGTTCGTGTAGTGGACCATGTAACATTATTTCCCGGAAACGATTCCACGATTTGCCTGGGTGATACAATCACATTAAATCCCTCGGGCGATGCATTATATTTTAACTGGTCGCCGGCCGGCAGCATAATTGATGATCCGAAATTAAAATATCCGCACATTGCGCCTGCGGGCAATACAACATATTCTGTTGTTGGCAGTATTGGTAAATGTTTTGCAACAGGTAGTGTAAATATAAAAACCGTTCCATATCCATTGTCAAATGCAGGTGCCGATGCGCGGATTTGCTGGATGGATACCACGATGCTGAATGGCATGGGAATGGGATCGAGGTATGCCTGGCTCCCCGCAACATATTTGAGTAACCCCGCAATTCTGAATCCGCTGGCCTATCCGCTGCAAACAACCGAATACGAGTTGCTGGTATTCGATACACTCGGATGTCCGAAACCCGGCATTTCGAAAGTAACAATCAACGTGAATCCGCAAATCATTGCATTTGCGGGGAATGACACGTCCATCGTCGTGAATCAGCCCTTACATCTGCATGGTTCCGGAGCACCATCCTTTTTATGGTTTCCTGATTTTGGTCTGGACCGCAACGATATACAAGATCCGGTAGCCATGCTGAATGAGAATCAGACATATGTAATGAAGACGTTTACAGAGGATGGATGTTTTGCCTATGATACGATCAACGTTAAGGTATTCACCACGGCGCCCGATATCTTTGTGCCCAATGCCTTTACGCCAAATAATACTTCAAATAATATTTTCCGGCCCATTCCTGTGGGCATTTCCAATATTGAATTTTTCAGAGTGTACAACCGGAACGGAATGCTGTTGTACAACACAAGCCATATTGGAAGCGGGTGGGATGGAAATTATGGCGGCAAACCCCAACCGGTCGGCGGATATGTATGGATGGTTCAGGGCACGGATTACACCGGCAAAATCGTTTCTAAAAAGGGAACTGTTGTGCTTATCCGGTAATAAATTCCAGGCAGAAAATATTTCGTATTTTCTCTGCCATTAAACTTTTCTCTGCAGAAAAATATTTCTCAACAATAAATAATCAGCGTGAAAAAAATTATTTGCATCACTGGCGCGAGTTCTGGATTTGGTGAGGCCTGTGCCTACAAATTTTCTGAAAATCATTTCGATCTCATCGTCGCGGGCAGAAGGGAAGAAAAACTGAATGCCTTGAAAGAGACGCTGGAAAAAAAATTCGGCAACCGGGTGTATGTGCTGAGGCTGGATGTATCGGACAGAAGTGCCGTGGAAAAAGCCTTCGCGTCCTTACCGGATGAATGGAAAAAAATTGACCTGCTTTTAAACAATGCAGGCCTGGCATTGGGAAGAGATAATTTTGATGAGGCCTTTATTGATGACTGGGATATCATGATCGATACCAATTTAAAGGGACTGCTTTATGTATCGAAAGCTGTATTGCCGTTTATGATTGCAGGCAACAAGGGGCATATTATAAATATCGGATCCACGGCCGGTAAACAGGTTTATCAGAAAGGAAATGTCTATTGTGCAACCAAACATGCTGTACAGGCTATTTCGGAGGCCATGCGTATTGACCTGCTTCCGCATAAAATAAAAGTTACCGTGATTCATCCCGGTGCCGCGGAAACAGAGTTCTCACTGGTTCGTCTGAAGCAGGATGCGAAGGAAGCAAATAAAGTATATGACGGTTATGAACCGTTACATGCAGAAGACGTTGCAGATGTTGTTTTCTATACCGCTTCCCTGCCGGCTCATGTATGTATTAATGAACTTGAAATGACCTGTCTGGCGCAGGCGAATGCATACTATCTTTTTAAAGAGTGATGATTCGACACTCACCACACTATTTTGTCTTTGGCGGCTGCCCGGCCAACTCAGCCAGTGATATCCTGATTTGAATTCCTGCCCGTGTGGTCGTGACAGGAGGCGAACTCGAAATTTTTGGAATTGTTCGCCGGCTGTCAAAATAAAATTTCAGATTAATCCGGTTGTTAATCACATAATCGATGGATGGTGAAATGCTGATCACCTGTTGACCGCCGACCGGTACGGCTGCATTCTGATCGAGATAACTATTGGTGGTTGCGTCGTCGCGGAAACTCATATCCAACCGAAGCGTCAGATCGTTTTCCAATCTGTTCGTCAGCCCGTTTTTTCCCATCACTTTTATATGGAATGGGAGCGGCACGCCCCGTTTGCGGAATCCAAGGCCAAACACATATTCTGTTGACCGGCTTTCACTCATCTGATAATCGATCAGGCTAAGGCTCAACTGTCTGGATTTACTAAAACTGAATTTCGCCTGCAGCTGATTTACAAATTGCATGTCCAGATCGATCAATGGCGCAAATTGTTCACTGATGGTAATATTGGGCACCATGAAATAGGGAACAAAATTTCCGGTGAGGGTATCTATAAATCCCGGCTGCCGGATTCCGAATGGATCCTGGAAATTCAGATTTGAATTAAATGAATTCATACTTAGTGTACTGGTGTAACCATCCGATATACTGAAGTTGGTAAATATTTTTTCCATTCCCGGAATGCGGGTAAGGCCATTGTATGTGAGGCGCCAGTTTGGTTTTGGAAGATATCCGGCAAATGGATTGGATTTGATATTGGGATTATCCTGCTGTATCAGTGCAACCGTATTCGGGTCCTTGCCACTATAGGCCGCTATGAATGCAGGTATCAGTACATCCTGTGCATATTTACCATACCCTTTGGCATATCCTTCAGACGTTATGATGTTTCCGGAATAGGCATTTAATTTCCCCAGGCGCGCCGAAATAATGCTTCGGTAGTTCTCGAATTTTTGAAACGTAGAGGATATCTGATTCGAGTTATTGCTTTCAAAAAGCGTTTTTACCGAAATAAAGCTGATACTGAAACTTCCTGCCGTGTATGGATTTAATCGCGCAAATCCATTGCTGCCAGTCGTATCCTTGTACAGTTCTGTATAATTTTTTCCAAAACTTTTACTCACATTCAGTGTGATGTTCAGGTCACGCGTTGGTTGAATTTGTGCGGCGATCGTAAGTATCTGATTGTAGCTGGCAGCGTTCTGAAAATTAAATAAGGTATCCGTCGTAAGAAGCCCTTTTTTTGCGAGACGGTTAACATAACTCGTATCCGGCTGTTCGCCAAATATATACCCCCATCCCGGTTCATTTGATTTCAGGTTCATCCCCAGAAAACGGGTGCTGTCCAGATATCCGTAAATCGTAGAAGCAGAAATTTCAGAATAGTTAAACGTAATGTCTTTTACCGAAGTAATTATTTTTGCAATCGCTTTCACAATACCATTCAGGTGTTGCTGTTCAGCAATATTCGGTGGTGGATTTTTCTGTCTCAGGCTGTCATTTTTTCGACCCGGCAAATTGGGCGGCGGTGGGGCGGACTGCTGACCCAACTCGCGCAATAGTCGCCATTTCGAGTAAAGCCGTGTGAAGTTCAGGTCAGCCGATACATCTTTTTTCTGTGTGTTATTTAAAGAATTTCCCAGCGTAATGGCCAATGTAGATGCTCCTGTCCATTGATAAGATGATCCATATCCCAATCTGAGTGTTGTCCAGTCGAGGAACGGAACTTTATTGGTCGGAACAGTGTACGTAAAATTAGCCGTTTGTGAATACTGAATCGTTCTTCCGCCCTTCCAGAAATTATCCCACATCTGTTTTCTCTGTTGCTTATCCAGTCTTCCACTGTCTTCATCCACC
>DASXNJ010000151.1:0-20335 GCA_036495145.1 Puia sp. | reverse complement strand
TGAATATCACAATCCAGTTCATGTATCCTGAATCCAAAAAATTTATGCTTTATGCCCTCGTCTATTGTAAATCTGGCGTTGGTAATTTCCACAACCGGGTAGGGCTGGTTATCAGAACTGTCCTTGCGGTATATAGTTCTTTTTTTAAATACGGAAGTGTTGGAATAACCCAGGCTGTCTGTATAAAAATATATATCGGGCTTATCCAGATCAAGACGCTGAATGTATAATTTCCCCCGGAGGAGCTGCCAGAAGTCTACCGTGGCATATACCCGGTTTGCTGAAACCAGGTCGTGGTGGTGTCTGCTCCAAAGGCTGTCGCGCAGATAGATGCTGTCGACGGTAAGCGCCACCAGCGGGAAACTGCTTTTAAATCCGATACTGATATCGCCGATGTGCAGGCTGGCACCATTCAGTCTGTTTTCCGTTTCGGATTCTAAAAAGGAAACAAATTTCTGTTTATGCTGTTTTACATAGTAAGAGAGTCCGGCGAAAGCAAGAATCAATAGAGCAATCAGGATTGCCATTATACGCAAACTGATTTTGATCACTCTTTTCATTTTGGACATTTAGTCATCAATTGCTGCTCAGGCGGGTTTAAAATCCGGACCAACTATGAAAGCCGGCAGAACCGGAGACTGAAATCCTGACACGGTTGAAAGCGGTAATATAAGATAAGCAATATAATAACTGTTTGCAAGACGGAGGCATGAAATCTAACACAGAACCTATGGATGTAACGAGACGTACAATGGATGCAATGGGACGCCCAATGAGACTCACCCTGATGAGAGAAATGATTCTTTTTTTTCCTGTTTTTGTGATTCTGCAATTATTATTTTCCGGAGTTTCAGCGCAGGGCCAGATCAGTGGCAATATAAAGGGCAACGAAGAAATCCTGTTTTCCGCAACGATACGCAATATCAGTCAGCATCAGACTAATATATCTGACCTTGGCGGCAATTATAAAATTGTGGCGATCGCGGGCGACAGTATCATATTCAGTCACCAGGGATACATTTCCGATACGGTGGTTGTAAGCCCGGAGATGTTCAGCGGGCGGTTACCGGTTGAATTGAAAATAAAAATGTCTTATCTGGCCAGCGTGGATGTAAATGAAATGACGAAATATGAACTGGATTCGCTTGGCAGGAGAGAGGATTATGATTATATTTTTAAAAATAAAAACAACAAGCCGCTCTGGGATAATCAATTGTCGGGTGACGGACGCGGGGTCAACTTCAGCCCGATCGGGCACTATTCCGCCAGTGAAAAACAAAAGCGGAAGCTAAAGGAGAGGCTGGAAAGGGACGATAAAGAAGAATTTATTTACTACAAATTTACACGCCGTGTTCCCAGGCTCACCGGACTTCGAGGTGATTCTCTCTTAACGTTTATAAATAAATATAAACCCAGCTATGAGTATTGTTTATCAGCAACGAGCGTGGATATTTTTTTGTATATCAACGACAAGCTGGTCATTTACAAAAAGGAGAAAAATTAACGGGTAGAAGAATAGAAATCAGTGACCTGAATGTTATGACAAATAAAAACATAATCTGGACGATCGGGCATTCTACACGAAGCTTTGAAGAATTCGTTATCCTGCTGGATACTTATCAGATTCAACATGTCATCGACATACGTCGCTTTCCAGGTTCAAAAAGATTTCCGCAGTATAATAAAGAGATATTAACTAAAGCGCTTTTCAAACACGGTATTCAGTATACGCATCTTGAAGCTCTAGGCGGAAGGCGAAATCCAAAGCCTGGTTCTGTAAACACGGCCTGGCGCGTAAAAGGCTTTCGCGGCTATGCCGATTATATGGAGACAGAGGAATTTAAAACGGCGGTAATCGAACTGGAACGTTTAGCCGGATTGTCCCGTTGTGCCTTCATGTGTACCGAAGCCGTATGGTGGAGTTGTCATCGTGCTTTGCTGTCGGACGATCTCAAGATCCGGGACTGGGAAGTGAGACATATCATGACGAAAGAAAAAGCACAGGAACACCCTTTTACCAGGGCCGCTGCGGTAATAAACGGTGTATTAAGCTATACAGGATCGAATGAGTTGTTTTAGATACCGGAAATGCCGCAGATTAAAATGTTTCCTGAATATTGAAATATATACCGTGAGATCCCTGTCCTCTGCCGTAGTCGACACAGATATTGGTTCTGTCTTTCATATTCATTTTTATACGAAGACCGATACCATAACCCGGTGCCAGGGTATTAAATAAATTCTGGCCTGTATTCGGATTGCTTGCCGTGGTCGCATTCAGAAAAGCAACGGCTCCGAATAAGCCATTCCTTGAAATAGGCATTCTGAATTCCGATTCGCCGTATACCATGTTATCTCCCCGAAACCGCCCCTGTACATACCCTCTTCCGGATCGGCCATAGGTATCCCATCCGATGGATGGTAAATCCAGATATGGAACTTTTCCACTGGTAACAAATTGACCCCATGACCAAAATGCAAGCACCAGGCCGGGTTTGGTTTTTGCCAGCGGAATATAATTGCGCCATTCTGCATAGAGCATCGTACTGTTCTGGGAGCCCCCGAATATTTTTTCATTTACCCGGAAGTTCAGACTGGCATAAAGGCCTTTGAATGCATTGATCGGATTGTCGCGGCTGTCATGCGTTATCTGTAAGGAGAGGCCATTGTTAGAATAATGCAGCGGATCGAATCCGTATTTTTTGGAATAGAAATAGTTGGAAGTAATTTTCTGGTTGGGTGTGTCGAGCTTCAGTGACTGATCATCAATATCAAAATGATCATCGATATTGATACCGATACCGGCGTACCAGCTTGGAAAGATTTGTTTCAATGCGGTTTCATAAAACCGGATATAATTAAACCGCATGGGCTGCTGTAACACAGAAGTGCTGGCATCCGTGCCATCGACGTTAAAATTCAATGTATGATCCAAATCATAAATACCTAACCCATAAGTGGGCTGTGCAAAGAATAATAGCCGTACGTCTCCCGGGATATACCAGGAATTTCCCGGCAGATAAATATTGGATCTTGCACATAATAAGACCTGTTTCTTCGAAGTAAGGGAAATGGAAATCAACGCCGATGAAAGCTGTGTATTTTCCCGTTTGCCCAGCAAATTTGTAGCGCTGATCGCGGCGCCAATAACGAATCCGTTGGCAGGTCCGTAACCTATTATGGGAAGCAATGATACATTCCGGACACCGGGAATCAGTATGTCGCTTCTCGCCGGTCCTTTTTTATTAAACATGTTTCCGATCACGCCAATGAGATCTACCGGATTAACGGCATTCTGCTGACCCATTTCAGAAGAAGGTTGCTGCGAGAAGCCCTGAATGTAAATCATCAGCAGGGTCGCTATTAAAAAATTTTTCTTAAAGAGCAGAGAATTTGCCGAAAAATATATTCTCCCCTTTATTGAGTTCATACCGGTTCTTTTTTGTACGGAATTCTTTCATGGCCTTCGCCATCTCTGGACGATCTAAATATAAGAAAAAGATTAGTTGATCAGGGTTGATCAAATTGCTGGAGCAAATCGGTCAGGGCCTGCAGACTTGTATGATGTTTTATAAAACCGGTTCTCGAATTATCCAGATCAAGCGTAGTATAAATAACCAGGCAACTCAGAACACAAAAACCAAAAACCATGATCCAGTTAAACCAATCTTTATTTACCGTGTAATATCCGACAAAGAAAGCGCAGACCAATGAAACAGCTAAGAGCAGGAAAATGATTGAATCAGGAACTCTGAATTTTTCTCCATAGTTGTTGGAATTTGCACTATCCATCATCTCGTTCAAAGCAGGTATCATGAGATTTGACGGAAAAACGCTTTTTGCTTTTACAGCTTCAGCTGATGCTCTGTTCCAGATTAAACCGGCATATATCTTCGAGTCTTTGTCCGCTTTATTGATGCCGGAGAAATCATTACCCACCTCGAAATAATGGATACGGGCGAGCGTATATTGTTTAAAATCGCGGCGTAAAGAATCTCTTACCGGTGGTGGATAAAGATCTGCCCGCGAAATCGCCGTACCAATGGCGTTGGCTTCCGAAATATTATTGATATTGCGGGTTTCAAAACGGCTTCCACCCATGCTGAAGGTAAATCCCAGTAAGAAAGCAAAAAGAGCCAATACTGATCCCACTATGGTCGTGTTGATTGAATCGTTTTTCCCTTCTATCGGTTTCCGCAATTTATCTCCGACCAGAGATCCCAGTTTCAATAACAACAACATTCCAATAAAAAGAATCAGAATCAAGAAGGTTATGTTCGTATTATAAAAAAAGGACGCTTTGTTATCCATCTGTCACAAAATTTAATTTTTATGATTTTGTGTAGATCCCGCCTGAATCCGGACAATTTGGCTAGCGAAAAGGTAATCTATTCTGATCTGCATAAAGACTTAATTCGGGAATTGACATGTGATTTAATTCATGTCCGATTCGATGGTACCAGGACTTTGATCAGGGGCATGGCATAAGAATTGCCCATTTCTACACCGGTATTTTTAATTATTTCAATCGAAAAAACCTCTTAAAACAGCATCATGAAAACATTTGGAATCGTTTTAATTATTCTGGGCATTGTAATGATCATCATAAAGGGTATATCGGTGCCCGTACAAAAAAATGTTGTCGATGTGGGCCCGATAAAAATAGACAAAACCGAAAATAAATGGATCGGATGGCCGACCTATGCGGGTGTGGCATTGGCGGTGATCGGTACGGTGCTTGTTGTATCGAATAAAGGAAATCGCTGATTCCGTTTTTCCTCTAAACGGGTGTTAATTTGGACGCAAACTTCCTTACATCCGCGACCAGCAGATCGGGTTCTTCCATGGCGGAAAATTGACCACCTCCCGGCATTTCAATCCACTGATTTACGTTGAAATATTTCCCGGCAAATTTCCCGGGCGTATTTACGAGGTCGTGCGGGAAGACGGCGAAGGCTGCGGGTATTTCAAAAATCCAATAACGCATTTATTTCGTATTTAAGGGAAACCGGATACATAAACTGCTTTCCCAGAAATACTTATATATGCAGGTCCATGAAAAGAATACTGATTTTAAGCGGTTTCATATTTTTCATATTTGGTATGACCGGCGTGACGAAAGCACAGGATATTAAGGGAAATATTACTGACCTGAATTCCAAACAGCCCATCGAAGGAGTAACTGTTTATCTACTACCCAACAATATTATTGCTGCATCTGATGCAACAGGTAATTTCTCATTCAGACCTGTTGAAAATGTGAGCAGTATTATGTTCTCGGCGATCGGATATCAAACCAAGACAATTGCTTTTAAGGAAATTCAAACCGGTCAAAACAAAATTTTCCTGACTCCGGCAACCATGGATCTCAGTGCTGTTACTGTATCACCAGGTGCGGGAGAACAATTCCGGGCAGTCAGCAAGATTGATATTGCGCTTCGTGATATCAGCAATTCACAGGAAGTGCTCCGGCTCGTGCCTGGTTTGTTTATTGGACAACATCAGGGCGGCGGCAAGGCAGAACAGATTTTTCTACGTGGATTTGATTGTGACCATGGAACCGATATCAGTATCAATGCAGACAATATGCCCGTCAATATGGTATCACATGCACATGGACAGGGATATGCCGACAGTCATTTCATTATACCTGAAACCATCGGATCAGTCAATTTTAAAAAAGGACCGTATAATGCAGAAAAGGGCGATTTCTGCACGACGGGTTATGTTGATTTTCATACCTTAAATTCCCTGCCATACAATACCGTGAAACTGGAAGGAGGGATGTTCAACACTTTTCGTTTGCTGGGGATGTTTAATATGCTGGGTGAAAGAGCAAAGGAAAAACAACAATCCTGGTACACGGCAGCAGAATACAGATATACAGACAGCTACTTTGATAACCCGCAACATTTTAACCGGTTTAATTTTTTTATGAAATATAATGGACTGATTTCAAAAAGCACCTGGCTTAGCGTTTCTGCCTCCACGTTGTACAGTAAATGGAATGCTTCCGGACAAATTCCTGACAGGGCGGTTTCGGAGGGAATTATCGGATTTTATGGTGCGTTGGATCCCCGTGAGGGGGGAGTGACTTCGAAAACGAGTGCCAATGCACAAACAGTGACGACACTGGGTAACGGGGACCTGATTAAAAATCAGCTATATTATTCGTACTATACTTTCGAACTGCATACCAATTTTACTTTTTATCTGGTTGATACCGTGAATGGAGACGAAATTCGTCAGAAAGAATCACGGAATATGTTTGGCTATAAAGGAAGTTATGAGCATGCGGGATATATTGGTTCTGCGAGATTAAATTCAGAAGCGGGAATCCAGTTTCGGGGGGATGCAACCGCTCACTCGGAACTTTCGCATACTAAAGACCGTTATATATTGTTAAATCATATTAAACTTGGAAATATTTCCGAATTCAGCGCGAGTGCCTACCTGAATGAAACCCTCCAGATCAGTGACCACTTCAGTATCAATGCCGGTTTACGTTTCGATCAGTTTTATTACGGGTATAATAATTTATTGGCTTCTGACAGCCTGTATTCTGGTACCGGCCTGTATACAGTGAACAATCATACAATGAGTCCGAAACTGAGTCTCTATTATAATCAGAACGAAAACTTTCAGTTTTATCTGAACCTTGGAAAAGGATTCCATTCAAACGATGCGCGTTCTGTTGTTACCGTGAAGGGCGATCTGTCATTACCGGCCGCCTATGGGGCGGATCTGGGAACAGTTTTTAAACCAGCCGGAAATCTGATCATCAACGCGGCATTCTGGTATATCACACTGGACCAGGAAAATGTATATGGTGGTGATGGTGGTTCTGTAGAATTCAGCGGGAAAACAAAAAGAGCTGGGTTCGATTTCTCTGCGCGCTATCAGCCCCTGCAGCATTTGTTTCTGGACATGGATCTGAATTATGCCCATGGTCGTTCGGTGGATGATCCAAAGGGACAAAATTATATTCCCCTCGCACCGGTTTGGACGAGTACTGGTGGTATCACCTGGTCAAAACAGACCGGGTTTAGCGGTAGTCTGCGCTATCGTTATATGGGAGACCGGCCGGCCAATGATAATTACAGTCTGACAGCAGAGGGTTATTTTGTTACAGATTTTGTTTTGAACTACATGAAGAAAAAATACGAGATCGGTCTCACGATCAATAATGTACTCAATACAAAATGGAAAGAAACACAGTTCGATACGTTAACGAGATTAAAAGGGGAAGCAGCACCGGTGGATGAAATTTGTTTTACACCCGGTACTCCGTTTGCCGCGAGAGTGAGCTTTAGTATTTTCTTCAAATAAACGTACAAGATTCTAAAAAGCTTCACTGAAATTGAAGAGAACCGTTTGATAGCCTTTACTGAATGCGTAATCGATGGCGAAATTGGTATTGGAAACTTTACTGAATTTTACACGGAGACCGAGTCCTCCTGCCGGATGCCAGGATTGAAACATGGTACCTGATCCGCTGACCGTGTTGATGTTTGAAAAGAGAACAAAGCCAAAAAGACCATTCTTTGTTATATCCCTCCGGTATTCAGTTTCGAAATAATAAAGAGCATTTCCCCTGAATCGATTTTGGTCAAATCCCCTGGCGGAACGGTTATACTCATCCCATCCCGTACTCGGCAGATCCAGATATGGGGTAGTTTTATTAAAATTCCACCACAGGTACGACCAGAAGGTCAGTAAATTTTGTTGATATGGATTTTCGGGTTTGTTTAAAGGAAGATATTTTCTCGCATCCACAAAGACGGATTGCCAGGCATTTGTATTTCCGAGAAATCCGGGATTCACACGATATACAACATAGAGAAAGCCGCCAGGGAAGGGAGCAACATTCCGGTTACGTGTATCATATAAAAAATTGAAAGTGATGCCGGAGGAAAAAGAATTGCCGGAAAGACCATATTGATAGCCTGTGAATTTCTCCAGATTGACACCCGAATCACCATGGACATTGATATGGTAGTCCAGATCGTATCCCAATCCGGCAAACATATGTGTCGTGAAACGTTTGAGCGCTGCCTGGTAAAAACGGATATATGAATAGTTGACCCATTCTTTTTCGTTGATATTGTGCATAGTCCCCAGGCCCCAGGTATATTGTGGATAAAGAAGGAAACGAATATCGCCCTGGATAACCCAGGCATTATCTTTCAGCCAGATGGTGGAGCGGAGTGGAAAACCAAATCGCTTATTAAAATTAAAATAGGGAGCGAAGCTGGCGGTGGACAGATTGGTTGTCGCTTTTGGACCGAGATACATATTAGCAGTCGTACTGGTTACAAATGCATTTCCTGAACTGGTCGGCGCGTTCGCCAACGGATTCAGTGTAAAGTAGATCTTGTTTTCAGGATGTGGATTCTTCGGTGTATTCGGTAGCTTAAACCATTTTTTATAAACATCGAGTAAGTCCATCTCACGCGAAGTATCGGTAGTAACCTGATTTTGGGGAGTCATATCGGACGTGCTCTGGGCCGCTGACTGAAGAGGAATCGCGCCAATGATCAGCATTGACAAAATAAGAAAATACCATTTCCTGTGGGGTGGGAACATTCAAGTATGATCTGTTCAAAAATCAGTCCTTCACTACAATTGATCGTTTAAATGCTTTTTGTATCCTTTTCAATATCAAATACATCCGTATGGGGTATTTCTGACCCATAGAATTATTTTACAATTGCGATGGCCATTCCATCATATTCCTTCATACCAATCGTCTGCAGGATGGTCGCAGTCACCTTATTGTTTGCGGCCAGTGCCTTGTTGAAACGTTGTGCTCCTTTTACCATCGGATCGTTGTGATCCGGATCGAGCACTTTCCCATCCCGGATCACATTGTCGGCGATGATCAGCGTTCCGGGCCTTGACAGTTTCAGCGACCATTCAAAATATTCGGCATACGGCGGTTTGTCGGCATCAATAAAAATCATATCAAAGGGACCGGCTTTTTCATCAACGAGTTGTGGTAATAAATCGATGGCCTTTCCAACCCGTATTTCAACTTTTGAAGACAGGCCCGCGCGATTAATATTTTTTCCCGCTACTTCTGCATGGTGCGGGTCTAATTCCAATGTGATCAGTCTGCCGTTTTCCGGAAGCGCTTTCGCCATCCAGATGGTACTGTAGCCGGCCAGGGTTCCCACTTCAAGGATTTTTTTTGCGTTGGTTAGCTTTGCAAACAAATGCAGCAACTTCCCGAGATTCGGAGATACATTGATTGACGGTATGTTTTCCAGTTTATGAGATTTCTCGGCACTGGTTAAAGCTTCATCCTGCGGAAACAGGGCTCCGATATATCTGTCAACTGATTCAAAAAGATTCTGATCCATATTGATTCTTATGAATGCAATTTCCGGGATTTCCTGATTTTCCGTTGCTTTTTTTGAACCAGAACCCCATACTTCATAATCACGGGGTCCTTTTTCAGGGTATGATTCTTGCCCCCCTTTAAATAAACAGGCAACTGTTAAATCCCGCGGCATGGTGGAAACTCCAAATATCTGGGAACATAATTATAACCTCAACGGTCAGCAGAAGAAGTATAAGGCTGAACTGATCAATTATAATGCAGAGGAGTATAATCCGGAAGATCCTTCCTTTTTTAAAAATATCCGTACTGAATTAGACAGGAAATTAAACGAATTCCTGGATGCGTATCATGTAAACCCTTTAATACCGATGCGCCTGGATGTTATGGGAAAGCCATTCAAAATCAGTATGAGCGCCGGCGATTCTATTGTGATCGAAAAGCTTGTGGAAGACATAGGGCTGCGCGGATATGGAAAGGCTTAAGGCGTAAGGCGTAAGGCTTAAGGCGTAAGGCTTAAAGCGTAAGGCCTAAAGCCAAACTCCTAAAGGCAAACGCCTTACGCCTAACGCCCAACGCCTAACGCTTAACGCCTAACGCTTAACGCCTAACGCTTAAGGCTAAACGCCCAGTGTGATTATTTGGTGGTTTTCGGATAATTATAATTTACCATCCATTGTACCCCGAATTTATCGCGGAACATTCCGAAGTAAGCGCCCCAGAATGTTTTGTTCAGGGGGGATTCTATTTTTCCACCTGCTGAAAGACTATTATATAATTTTTCAGTCTCTGCTTCTGACTCAGTGGTCAGCATCGTATAGGAATTGTTTCCAAACGAAAGTTTATGATCCATGGACTCAAGTGCATCGGTAGCCATGAACAATTGTCCTTTGGGTGTTGTCAAAGCGATATGCATCATTTTTGTCTGTTCTCCGGGCGGAAGCCTTTCGCAGCCAGGCATATCATTGAACCGTTGAAATCCGGTAAACTCACCACCAAAAATGGCCTTATAAAAATTCATTGCTTCTTCCGCGTTTCCCAGGAAGTTAAAATACGAGTTGGTGCTAATCATAAGTACTCTTTATCAATTAATAAATATTTTCATAACAAATCTAAAAGCAATATTTCTTTTGGAAGGGGCTTGAATGCGACATTGTGATAACGGTATTTGCGACATATCATTTATCTACATTTGTCAAATGGTGAATATCTCCATCCTGGTGCTAAGGAATGCAGTTCCCGCATCCATCACGGATTCGGTGGATGTTTTCGAATGGGTGAACGCCTATTACGGGCATCAAAAAAAAGAAGCACCGTTTCAAATCGAACTGCTTGGTTTTACCAAAGAAGTCAGATTAAATGCGGGTAAATATATCATTTGCACGGACCGTATTTTTAGTGAGGTAACCAAAACCAATCTGATTATTGTTCCTGCGCTTACCGGACACGCCGGCAGTTCCACTTATATTAATAAGGATTGTGTGGTATGGCTATCCGACAGGTATAAATCCGGATCAGAAATAGCAGCACTGAGTACCGGTTCTTTCCTCGTGGCCTTCGCGGGTATACTTAATGGGAAAAAATGTACCACGCACTGGGCTTATGCCAATGAATTCAAATATCATTATCCCGGCGTGAATCTGGTGGATCAAAAACTGATTACCGACCAGGACGGCCTGTATTCAAGCGGTGGCAGTAATGCTTACTGGAATCTTCTCATGCATCTCGTGGAAAAATATACTGATCGTGAAACGGCTATCCGGGCAGCGAAGTATTTTGTGATTGACCTCGACAAAAACAATCAGTCAGCTTTTATCATCTTCCAGGGTCTGAAGGATCACGAAGACGAAATCATTTTGAAGGCACAGCAATTTATAGAGGAAAATCACCTGGAAAAACTAACGGTCGATCAGATCTCCGATCATTTTTTTATTACCCGCCGCACTTTTGAACGTCGTTTTAAAAAAGCAACCCGTCACACGGTAGCAGAATATATTCAACGGGTAAAAATAGAAGCAACCAAAAAAAGACTGGAGATCGGAAGAAAGACCATCAATGAAATCATGTATGAAGTGGGATATGCAGATATCCAGGGATTCCGGGAATTATTTAAGAGAGTCACCGGTGTCACACCCAACGAGTACCGAAATAAATATATCAGACATCAGGATTCTCTTTAACCGGTACTCAAAATTCAGCAAGATCCGGATTGGTTTAACAGTCAACTTAATTGAGCTTTGTATCGTATATCAGATGGATATGAAACAAAAATATGTATCAAAAACCGTGGATTCACCCGTTGGCAGGATGATACTGGTGGCCAGCCAAAAAGGACTGGCTGCCATCATCTGGGAAAAAGATGATCCGAATGGTGTGCAACCCGGGAATATAGTTAAGGATGAGGATCATCCGGTATTGCTGAAGGCGGAGAAGCAGTTAAAAGAATATTTCAACAGGGAAAGGCAAATATTTTCGCTCGATCTCGATTTTAACGGAACCGAATTCCAAAAGAAAGTCTGGAATGCGTTGCTTACTATTCCCTACGGCGAAACAAGAACCTATGGAGAAATCGCCCGGCAGATCGGGCGTCCAAAATCGTCGAGGGCCGTCGGCGCTGCCAGTGGAAAAAATCCGATTTCAATTGTTGCTCCCTGCCACCGTGTAATTGGTGCGTCGGGCAAACTGGTCGGATTCGGCGGCGGTCTTGAGAATAAAGCCCTATTACTAAACCTGGAAAAAACGGTGAGTGGGAAACAGCGACAGTTCAGTTTATTTGCAAATTCATAACGAGATGCAGAAGGTTTGCTATTCTGCCACTATTTTACCCTGCATCGTTCCCCAATGCCCGGGGAAACTGCAGACGTAATCATAAACACCGGCTCCGGTAATTGTAAATTCTATCTCATCTGAATCGCCGCCACTTACCAGTTTAGTATGTGCTATCACCAACGAGGCAACAGACGCAGGTACATATTGTTCATCTTTTGCATTATGAACTGCATCTGCAAAATCGGCTATGTCGGTTCCTTTCACCAGTACAACCACATTGTGGGTCATGGATGCAGGATTTTTCTTTCCTGTATTTGTAAAAATCAGTTTGATTTTTTTGCCGGCCCTGACTCTGAATAATTCACTATTAAAGCGCATATCTTCTCCGGCCGATAAACGGATGGTATCTGAAAAACTCAGTTTTTCAACGCCTGGTATGGATGTTTCAGTTTTTTCTGCAGGAGGACTTTCTTTTTTATTTTCAGCCGTTTGTCCACAGGATATTAAAAACAATACAACTGCAAAAATGAGCAGGTTAAGAACTTTCAAATATTTTAACATGAACCCATTTTATCCTGTTTCCAATTAACAATTATAAATTATTAAAGCTCTTTTATTTTGATATCCCTGAATGAAATACCATTTGTCCAGTCCTGCAATGCCAGATGGCCTTTGGTAGCCACGCCGAATTCGGGAAAATTTTTCATGGAACCTGCCGCAACTAATTTCTTCCATGCATCACTTTTAAAATCAGCCTGAATGGTTTCAACGCCATTCAGCCAGAACGTGACTTTCCCGTTTTCCTGGAGAATCCTCGAATGATTCCAGTCACCTGAATTCGGCATAATATTGCGGTTATTGGGTATGACGCCAAAAATGGAAGCCGCTTTGTGTGAGCGGTTGCTCAGATAATCGGCATCCATATTTTTATCATCGAGCAATTGGTATTCGGGACCTGTAGAGAAAGTCGTTGCCAGCTCCGGTCGTTCCTGCACATTGATAAAAACACCACTGTTTCCTGCCTTTGAGATTTTCCAGTCAAAAGACAGATCAAAATTCTCATACTCTTTATCCGAAGCCAGGTCCCCATGTTTTACATTTTTCGCATGCGGGTTGCAAACGAGATTACCGCTATCGGCCGACCAGGCCGAAGGAATATTCCCCTTATTAAATACATGCCATCCATTGAGTGTGGATCCGTCGAATAGGAGAGTCCAGCCATCTTTTTTCTCCTGGTCAGAAAGCATATTATGTTCCCCGGCGTGACCGGAACATGCAACCATGAATATTATACCGGTGAACGCCGCGCAAATACTGACGATCGTTTGTAACTTTTTCATATTAAATTTTGGGAAGAATGTTTCCAGGACTATTTGCAATATTATGCAGTTTTATATCATATTGCAGATCGTTTTATCTGCCGGCAGAATTCGAAGCACGAGAGCAAATTTATTATCAAATTATTTTTTCATTATAGAAATAAAACTATGGTAATGCTGAACGGTGAACTGGAAACCAGGCGTCTGATACTTCGCATGTTTCAGATGGAAAATGCTCAGACAAAACGGCTCTTTCCACAATGGGAAATTGTAATATATTAGAATGCAACAGTTCCCTGGCCTTATCCGGCAGACGGTGTGCTTCAATTTTATAAGAATGTCGCCATTCCCTCCATGGTGAGCAAATTACAAGTATTTGGTAAACAGCTACTTACTGGGTGAAATTCGAATGAGCATGATTCTCTTTTTCTGTGAAAAATGCAAAAATATTCGTATTTTTGCAGCCCCGATTTAAAACCTTCGGGATTATTAATTTTTATGGAAGAAAACCAAATTGTAAACTCAAACGCTGAAGGCCAGGAGTCTGCGACCGCTACGGAAGCAACTACAGCGACAACAAATGCACCTGCCGTAAACGGAAACGGGAAACATTACCCGGCTCCAACTGCACACGATGATTTTGACTGGACGATTGACAAAAGAAACGTGGCAGCTTATAACAAGGAAGAAAAAGACAAGTACGACAAAGTGTATGAAAATACATTCGTACAAATCACCGACGGGGAACTTATAAAAGGTCTGGTAGTAGGTGTTACAAAAACAGATGTTGTTGTCAACATCGGATTTAAAAGTGATGGTCTCGTTTCGCTCAATGAATTCCGCGATCTGCCGAATCTGAAAAGCGGAGACGAAGTGGAAGTGATGGTAATGGAAAAGGAAGACCGGGAAGGTCATCTGCACCTGAGCCGTAAACAAGCCCGCATCACACGTGCCTGGGAACGTATTGTTGAAATTCACAAAACGGGTGAAGTGGTTACCGGAACGGTTACCAGCAAAACCAAGGGTGGATTGATCGTAGATGTATTCGGTATGGAAACATTCTTACCAGGATCACAGATCGATGTGAAGCCGGTAACTGATTATGATCAGTTCGTTGGCAAGACGATGGAATTCAAAGTGGTTAAAGTAAATGATACCATCAAGAATGCCGTAGTATCTCATAAGGCACTTATCGAAAGCGATATCGAAGCACAACGTGCAGAGATCATGAGCAAACTCGAAAAAGGCCAGGTACTTGAAGGAACCATCAAGAATATCACCGATTTTGGTGCGTTCATGGACCTCGGCGGACTGGATGGTTTATTATATATCACTGATATCAGCTGGGGACGTATCAGTCATCCAAGCGAAGTACTCAAACTGGATCAGAAACTCCAGGTGGTGGTACTCGATTTCGACGATGGCAAAAAACGTATCAGCCTCGGTTTGAAACAGCTGACTCCTCATCCATGGGATGTTCTGCCTGAAACCATTAGGGAAGGCGAAATCGTGAAGGGCAAAGTAGTGAACATTGAAGACTACGGTGCTTTCCTCGAAATCATGCCAGGTGTTGAAGGTCTGGTTCACGTTAGTGAAATCACATGGGCCAATACGCCGATCAATGCAAAAGAATTCTTCAAACTGGGTGATGAACACCAGGCACGCATTGTAACGCTTGACAAGAATGCGCGTAAGATGAGCCTGTCCATCAAACAACTGAGCGAAGATCCATGGAGTACTATTGAAACAAGGTTCCCGCAGGGAAGCAAGCATAATGGTCTCGTGAAAAACATCACTCCATATGGTGTGTTTGTTGAACTTTCTCCGGGCATCGGTGGTATGATCCATATCAGTGATCTGAGCTGGCTGAAACGTTTCAATCACCCGTCAGAATATACCAAGGTCGGTCAGCATATTGATGTTCTGATACTCAGCATCGATAAGGAAAACCGCAAACTCCAGCTGGGACATAAACAACTGGAAGAAGATCCATGGAATGCGCTTGAAAACACATTTGCGATTGGAACGATTCATGAAGGAACGGTTACACGCAAAGATGATAAGGGCGCCCTGGTACAACTTCCGTATGGTCTCGAAGGATTTGCTCCGAACCGGCACCTTGCCAAAGAAGACGGCAAGCAGGTGATGGCAGATGAAACAGAAAAATTCATGGTGATCGAATTCGACCGCAATGAAAAACGTATCGTTTTATCGCATACACGCATCTGGGAACAGGCCAAGGCCGAAGAAAAAGATGTTGCACGTAAGGAAGCAAAAACAGAATCTGAAAAGACGCGCAAGACTGTGAAAGCAATCCAGAGCAAGGTTGAAAAACCAACGCTCGGAGATCTTGGAGCACTTGCCGGAATTAAGGAAAAGTTAGAGCAGGAAGAAAAAGGTAACGACGAACCCGCCAAATAAGCGATCGTTTTCTGATATTAAAACCCTTCCCCCGCTTTGGGGGGAGGGTTTTTTGTTTTTATGAAAAAAAGCCGTTTTTTTTGTCCTTCCAATCATACTTTTTTTCATTCTGGAAGTCTTTAGTCATGACGATTAAAATCTGGACCGGAAAGACAAGGGATAATTATCTTCGGAGTTCCATTGTCCGAAAGTAATCACTGAAAAGTTCGTGCTTATATAAAGTTTAAAGTCTAATAAATCAATTTATGAAGATCATCCTGATTTTTTCTTCGGTTCTCCTGTCACTTTCAGTCTTCGCTCAGCCATTACCGTTGGATCCGGCGATCCGGACGGGCAAGCTGCCCAATGGATTCACTTATTATATCCGGAAAAATACGGAACCAAAAAACCGGGTTCAGCTATACCTGGTCAACAAAGTGGGGTCCGTACTCGAAGATGATAACCAGCGCGGACTCGCCCATTTCATGGAACATATGAGTTTTAACGGCACCACGCATTATCCAAAAAATGACCTCGTGCACTACCTGCAGAAATCCGGCGTTCGTTTCGGGGCCGACCTGAACGCCTATACGAGTTTTGATGAAACGGTTTATCAGTTGCCGATACCTTCCGACAGTCCGGCCCTGTTGCATAACGGTCTGATGATTATGCGGGACTGGGCAGCGAACGCCACGCTGGATCCCAAAGAAATCAATGATGAACGCGGTGTTGTGCTGGAAGAAAAAAGACTGGGTAAAGGTGCGCAAGAGAGAATGCGCACGAAATATCTACCGGTAATCTTAAATGACTCAAGATATTCCGATCGTATTCCGATCGGTACGGATACGGTGCTGAATAATTTCCAGCGGCCTGTTATCCTTCAATTTTATAAGGACTGGTACCGGCCCGATCTGCAGGCGCTTATTGTTGTGGGAGATATTAATGTAGACAGTTTGGAGATACAGATAAAAAAATTATTCGGTGATTTAAAAAATCCTGAGAATGAAAGGCCAAGGATAAAATATACTGTGCCATTAAATGGCAGGAATCAGTTTGTTGCCGTTACAGATAAGGAATTTCCATACACCGTATTTGAAATTCTGATCAAACATCCCAAAATGGAGGAAGGGACGAAGCTCCAATATTTTGAATCTGTGAAACGCAGCTTGTTCAATCAGATGCTGGCAGGGCGATTCGCGGAACTTTCGCAGAAACCCAATCCGCCATTTATACAGGCGGGAGCGGATATGAGTGGTTTTCTGGGTGGTCTGGATGCATTTTCGGTATTTGGCGTGGCCAAACCGGGACAACTGGAAAATAGTTTTAAAGCTGTCTGGCAACTGATATTGCAGGTTAAGCAATTCGGATTTACGCAAACTGAACTGGACAGGGCCGCAGCGAGTTATCTGAGTTCGCTCGAATCTGCAGTAAAAGAAAAAGATAAACGAAACTCTGAGGACCTGGTTCAGGAATATACACGAAATTTTCTGGTCGGTGAACCCGCGCCGGGTATTGAAGTAGAATATGATCTAACCAAGACCTATCTGGCTGTTGCAAAAATTGAAGATATTAACGCGCTTTGTCCGGTTATCATCAGTGACAGCAACCGGGATATGATTATCATGGCCCCGCAAAAAGACAGCGCATCCATTCCGGCTGCGGCAACAGTGAATGACTGGTTTAAGGAAGTTGCGGCCATGAAAATTGTTCCTTATGCGGATAAGGTTTCCAGCGAGCCACTTATTTCCGGTCAGCTCACAGGAGGACATATCAGTCATGAGAATAAAATTGAAAAACTCGGCATCACGGAACTCACGCTGAGTAATGGATTAAAAGTTATTTTGAAACCGACTGATTTTAAAAATGATGAGATCCGGTTTAAAGCCTTTAGCCCGGGTGGAACATCGCTTTATTCAGATGCGGACTTTGAATCGGCATCCAGTGCGACAGGTCTGGTGGAAAATATGGGTCTTGGACAGTTATCGCCTACCGATCTCGCAAAAAAGCTGAGTGGTAAAATCGTGGGCGTGGGACCTTATATAGCTGAAAGATCTGAAGGTGTGGAAGGATCCAGTTCACCGAAGGATCTCGAAACGGCGCTGCAGCTGATTTATCTTTATTTTACTTCGCCCAGAAAAGACAGCTCATTATTTAATAATGTGATAGAGCAATCTGTTTCTGCAATTGCAGACCGCAACAGTGATCCGAAGAGCGTGTACGCGGATACGGTTGCGGCTGTACTGGGTGATCATAATATCCGCAGAACCGGGCCTTCCATTGAAAAATTACGAAAGATCGATCTGGACAAATCGCTAAAAATTTATAAAGAGCGTTTTGCCAACGCTGGTGATTTCACTTTTGTATTCGACGGTAATTTTAATGTGGACAGTATAAAACCATTACTGGAAAAATATCTCGGATCCCTGCCTTCAACCGGTCAGAAGGAGGAAGCACGTAATCTCAATATTCATATACCTCCTGGAAAAATAACTGCCATTGCAAAAAAAGGAAAAGAACCCCAGGCATCGGTGCGACTGGTGATCAGTGGTAATTACAAGTATTCACCTGAAACGAATATACAATTAACCGGCCTGAGTGAAATTCTGCAATTCAGAATACTTGACCGGCTGCGGGAGAAAGAAGGAGAAACCTATAGTCCACGGGTGTCTGTGACGTATAATAAAAATCCTTTAAACAGATATTCATTTACCATTTCATTCGGTTGCGCGCCAGAGAACGTCGACAAATTAATTGCAGCCACAAAAGAAGAAATCAACAAATTGAAAACGGAAGGTGCCACAGCGGATGATATCACCAAATTTTCAACAGAGGAATTCCGTCAGTATGAATTGCATCTTAGAGATAATGGATACTGGCTGAGCTGGCTCACTGAACAGACCGAGAACGGCGATGATTTGCAGGAAGTATTGCAATATCCGGCGCTGATAAAACAGGTAACGCCTGCATCTGTGAAAGCTGCTGCGAATCTTTATCTGAATGAGAATAATTTTATCAAGCTGTTGTTGTTGCCGGAGTAGGAGAGAGGCTGGAGGCTGGGGCTGGCGGCTGGAGGCTGGGGGCTGGAGGCTGGAGGCGGGGAAGCGTTTATTTATTTGGCTTCCTGCTTCCTGCTTCCAGCTTCCTGCTTCCTGCTTCCTTCGTATGCATCATTAAGGAGTAAAAAATGAGTTTAAAATTTGAAATAGAATCGCTGAGTCTTCGGGCAGATATTGTTGAAGAGCTGTCGGAGCTCATCATCGAAGTAGTTGCTAACGGCGGTTCGGTCAGTTTTATGCATCCATTGTCAAAGAAAACCGCAGCCGCTTTTTGGGAGGCGTCACTCGCATCGGCGGACCGCGGCGAACGGGTTGTACTGGGCGCCAGGGAGAATGGAAAACTGATTTCCACAATTACGCTGCTTATGAATTGTCCCGAAAACCAACCCCACCGGGCGGAGATTGCGAAACTTATGACAAGGATTGACAAACGGGGAAAGGGCGTTGCAAGAGCCCTCGTAACAATAGCCGAACAAATGGCGGTAAAGAAAGGAAGAACGCTTCTAAATCTTGATACAGCTGCCGATGAAGGTGCGGCGGGTTTTTATGAAAGCCTTGGATTTAATAAATCCGGTGTGATCCCAAACTATGCACTGAAGCCACACGGCGGACTTACGGACACCATTATTTACTGGAAACAGATAGGAGTCAATGATTAATTATTAAGGATTAATGATTAATCATTGATTGCCAAATATTAATAATTAATCCTTAATAATTAATCATTGCAATCCGTTTTTTTCAATAAACAGCGAACGTAGTTCGTGCGCGTCCTGTGCTTTCATTTTTCCTCCAAGTACTAACCTCAGCTGACGCCGGCGAAGAGCTCCTTCAAATAATTTTAATTCTTCTTCCGTTTCCGGCAGAAGACCAGGGACTGTTATTGGCTTGCGATTCAAATCCAGCGCCACAAATGTATAATAGGCTTCATTGCTTTTATATTTCTGCTGATTTATGAAATCCTCTCCCCAGACATTCAAATGGACTTCCATGGATGTGCTAAAGGAGCGACTCATACTGGCATGAATATGTACTGCATTACCCAGCTTTATAGGATTCTCAAATGAGATATTATCTACAGAAGCGGTTACCACCGGTGAATTGCAATGCTTGCCTGCACAAAGCGCGGCTGCAATGTCCATCCAATACATCAACCGGCCACCCATCAGGTTACCAAATACATTCGTATCGTTGGGAAGAACGATTTCTGTCATGATGATCTTTGAATCTCCGGGTGTTTTTGTCATTTTGTTTTTTTTGGTTGATGGTTGACGATTGACGGTTGGCAGTTGGCGGTTGTCAGTTGGCGGTTGATAGTCAGGCATTAAGATTACACAATAATCTGTTCACATTCTTTCAAAAAATTCTCATCAATATCAGCACCGATGCCGGTTGTTTCGGGGACTTCCAAAAAATATCCATTGAATTGAACACCACCCAATACCGGATCC
>DASXNJ010000150.1:0-27165 GCA_036495145.1 Puia sp. | reverse complement strand
GACTATCTCCCGATCGGAAACGGAATTCCAAAAATGACCTGGGGTTTTATCAATGATTTCAGTTACAAAAATTTCACGTTGAGTTTCATGTTTGCCGGACAGAACGGCGCGCAGATATTTTCCCAGACGATCGCTTATACCTGGGGCCAGGCACCGGGAACACGTAATGCAACGCTTCAGGAAGCAACACAAATGTGGACCCCGGAAAATCAGACAAATGTTCCTGCCTTCAGTACAACGGGCAGCTGGCCAACCAACAGCAGTCGTTTTGTGTACAACGCGAATTTTGTAAAACTCAAAAATCTTTCACTCACTTACAGTCTGCCGCAGAGTTTTATCGGTGGCGCAAAAATCCACAGTGTAGATGTGTATGTCAGCGGACAGAATTTATTTACGATCACCAGTTATCCCGGTTACGATCCGGAACTGACCAATGCCCAATCGGCCATGACCCAGGGTGTGGAAATGGGTGTGATACCAAACCCGCGATCTTTTACACTCGGATTCAGAATCGGATTTTAATATAAATAACGAACTGCGAATGCGCATTTATTATAATAAATAAAAATAAAATGAAAATAAAAATCTTGTTACCGTTTACATTCCTGGTCACACTGGCCTTCCTGGGATGTTATAAACTCAATGAGGACCCGAAAGCGACGCTGACACCCGGAAATTATTTCCAGACGCAATCGGATCTGGATGCCGCTGTGACAGCCATTTTCCAGGGTATGGTGGTGGATGGTGGTTATGCATTTGATTTCCATCTCTATTCTTTTTTCGGATCTGATGATCTGACGGCCGATCCAAACCTGGGTAAGGCAGACCAGCGTGATTTTGACCAGCTCAACGGAAGTGCAGGTAATAATTCCATTGCCCATAGTCAGTGGGGTACACCCTGGGGTGCGATTTACCAGTGCAATAATGTAATTGAAAATTATCAACGCGTGGAAGCCGATGCTGCAGGAAAAAACGGCGCTGCCGGTCAGGCATATTTTGTAAGGGCCTGGAGTTATTATATGCTTGTCAGAACGTTCGGAGCGGTGCCGGTTATTACAAAACAGGTCGGTCCGGATTACAGACCTCCGAGAGGTGGCATCGATACTGTATATGCACAAGTCGTAAGCGATTTGAAAACAGCGATCGGCCTTCTTCCTACCAGCTTCCCCGGACAACCCGGAAAAGCCACACAAAATGCTGCCAGGGCTCTTTTGGCTGATGTATATATGACGATGGCAACCTGGCCGCTGAATCAGACGAGTAACTATGCATTGTCGGCAGCTGAAGCAGATTCTGTTATTCAGTCCGGTCAATATACACTGATGACCGACTACGCACAGGTTTTTAAAACAAATAATAATTCGGAATCTATTTTCGGTCTTGAATTTAATGTGAGTGGAGGAAATCCAAATCGTTTCTATGGAGACTGTTCTATGCCCTGGGAAGAATATGGACTGGACGGGAATTTCGGATGGGAAGAATTTTATCCTGAAATAAATTTCTTTAAAGCGGCGCCGGTTTGCAAAAGAACGGATGAAACTTTTTATACGACTCTGAAATTGTTGCAGGCGGATAAGACATTTCTCCTGGTTCCCTATTATTCACCCTCAACGCGTAATCAGCATCCGTTTTATAGAAAATTCCGCAACTCGGTCAATAATGAAGGTTGTCTCGAAACAGATTCCGCTTTGATATCCATGAACCCGAGTACAAATAAAACAAATGATGTGATCCGGTATCCGGCGGTATTACTTGACTATGCTGAATCATCTGATATGGCGGGCAGTGGTCCTACGGCGGAATCATATGCAGCGATCAATATTGTCAGGGCGCGGGCAGGTGAACAACCACTCACCGCCGGTCTTTCACAAACGGCATTCCGGGACTCGGTTGTATATGAGCGGGCGTATGAATTGTCTGCAGAATGGGGCGCCAGATGGTATGACATCGTTCGCCTTCAATTGCTGCCGACGATACTGGCAGCCAGAAGTCCATTAGAAAATCCCATCAATCCCAATGTTACTATTCAGAACAGATACTACGCGCCGATTCCGATCAATGAAATGCTGAAGAATCCGCAGTGGACCCAGAATCCGGGATACTAATGATAAAATTCCGCAAAAGAGTTTAACCACGCCCGGCGTGGTTAAACTCTTTTAACGACGGCGTCTCCTGCGGGACGGTTTCGCATTCATAGCATCTTCCAGTCATGAAATTTTTCATTGATGATCCACTTTCGGTTTTCACGGAGATTTAATTTTTTGAGTTTTCTTATTGTGCTTTTTTTGAAATCCGAAGCCGGCTCCTTTATTCCCGGCGATACCACCGTTCCCAAAAACAAACTGCTGCAGTATGTCGATCCGACCATCGGTAATGTTGGCCTCTTGCTGGAACCTACGCGACCGACTGTTCATCTTCCAAATCAGATGATTCGCGTTCATCCCCTGCGGAAAGATTATCTGGATGATCAGATAGCAGGCTTTCCGCTGACCGTCGTTTCCCACCGCCTCGGCACTGTTTTTTGCATAAAGCCATTTACAGGTACTATAACGATGCAGAGCTGGGATCAGAAAATGCCCTATGATCAGGATCTTGAAATAACCAGGCCATGGTACTACAGCACATATTTGCTCGATCAGGGAATTACGGTTGAATTTTCTCCCGCAAAAAAAACCGGCATATACCGTTTTTCTTTTCCTCCGGGGAAAGAAAAATCGATATTAATAAATACCGGTCACGAAGGAGATGCTTCACTCCAAATGAATGGCAACGAAATTTCAGGAATGGAAACATGGCACGGTGATGTAAAAATTTACATGTATGGTATTTTTGATGTTCCCGGGAAGAAAGAAAATAATCAGATAAAATCCGAGAAAACCATTTCAGATAACTCGGTCAGAATGAAGATCGGATTTGGAGCGATATCCGGCATCATCGAATTCCGGTATGCCATCAGTTTTATCAGCCAAAAACAGGCAGAGATCAATTTTAAGAGAGAGATCTTTCAGCAAAGTTTTTCATCCGTTGAAAAGAAAGCTGAAGAGTTATGGTCGAAACAGCTTTCACAAATTAAGATTGAAGGAGGAAGCGAACAACAACGCAGATCCTTTTATACTGCCTTATACCGGTGTCACGAAAGAATGGTGAATATCACAGAGGATTCATCTTACTATAGCGGTTATAATCACAAAATCAATTTCGATCCAAGACCATTTTATGTCGACGACTGGTCATGGGATACCTATCTGGCGCTGCATCCTTTAAGAATGATCCTGCATCCGGCCCAGGAAGAAGATATGTTGCAATCATACGTGCGTATGTATGAACAAAGTAACTGGATGCCTTCGTTTCCGGTGCTCTTTGGTGATTATGCCTGTATGAACGGTTTTCATTCTTCCATTATTTTCCTCGATGCCTACAGGAAGGGTCTTAGAAATTTTGATATCGGAACAGCGTACGCAGGTATGAGAAAAAATGCGCTTTCCGCTACGCTGCTTCCCTGGCGAAACGGGGAAAAAACGGAGCTCGATGATTTTTATCAGACCAAAGGATATTTTCCGGCCCTTCCGCCGGGGAAAAAAGAAGATGTGGCCATGGTGCACCCGTTTGAAAAAAGACAGGCTGTAGCAGTAACGCTCGGTGCGTGTTATGACGATTGGGCCACGGCGCAGCTGGCCGGAGAACTCGGGAAAACCGAAGACTCTGTATTATTTGAAAAATGGAGCAGGAATTATTTAAATCTCTGGAACAAGAAGGAAATGTTCTTCCTTCCAAAGGATGATCAGGGGAACTGGATCAATATCGATCCGGTTTTTGACGGAGGCCCGGGTGGCAGGGATTATTTCGACGAAAACAATGGATGGACCTATCTCTGGCAGGTGCAGGAAGATATTCCGAATCTGATATCGATGATGAATGGTAAAAAAGAATTTGAAGAAAGACTGGATAAATTATTCAGGGAAGAACTGGGACATTCCAAATATGCATTCTGGAATAAATTTCCGGACGCGACTGCACTGGTCGGTCAGTATTCGATGGGTAACGAACCCAGTTTTCATATTCCATATTTATATAATTACACAAATTCACCCTGGAAGACACAGCAGAAAATTCGTATGCTTTTATCGACCTGGTTCAAAGATGATGTATTCGGCATACCCGGTGATGAGGATGGAGGAGGCATGTCTGCTTTTGTCGTTTTTTCCTCCATGGGATTTTATCCGGTGACGCCCGGAATTCCTGTTTACACGATCGGAAGTCCGGTATTCAGTAAAGTGGTGATTTCACTGGAAAATGGAAAACGATTTACCGTGATTGCTTCTCATTGCAGCAGGATTAACAAGTATATACAATCGGCGAAGATGAACGGGTATGTATTAAAAACACCCTGGTTCACTCATCAGCAACTTGTAAACGGAGGAACACTTGAACTGGAAATGGGTGCGAAGCCGAATAAGAGCTGGGGTATTGAACCGTATGATGCCGAAAAATAAAATGATGATGGAATTAAAAACACAAATACGTTTTGGCCTCGTCCTCCTGATTTTTTTTATTTCAGGAAGTTGTGATTTCTTAAAACCGGAACCAGCTGTATTGGTATTTTCACTCACAAAGGGTTATCATCATGAATCGATCCGCGCGGGCATATTGGCCATTGAGAAACTTGGACGAGAAAACAAATTCAGCGTCGATACGACGACCGACCCGCAACAATTCCGCGAAAAAATATTAGCCCATTATGCGGCGGTTATATTTTTAAATACGACCGGCGAATTACTGAATGTACACCAGCAGGCAGCGTTTGAGCGGTATATACAGGCTGGAGGAGGATTTTTAGGTATACACGCTGCGGCCGATGCTGAATATGACTGGCGCTGGTATGGAAGATTACTGGGAGGATATTTTAACGGACATCCCGCACAGCAGTCAGCAAATGTAATAAGGGTGGACTCAACAGATCCGGCGAATACTCATGTACCGGCAATATGGAACCGCAAAGATGAATGGTATAATTTCAAAATGCTTTCTGATGATTTGCATATACTCTTAGCCGTAGATGAAAATTCTTACCAGGGCGGCACCAATGGTCAGTCCCATCCGGTTACCTGGTATCATGTTTATGACGGAGGACGTGCCTGGTATACAGCTATGGGACATACCGTTGAATCATTTTCAGATTCAACTTATCTGAATCATTTACTTGGCGGGATCCGTTACGTAATGGGGCTGAGTGCTGATTTTAATTATGCAAAAGCCAGGTCACCCGTTCCACCAGACGATCAAACGCTGGCGAAGACAAGTTTGGTGAAAGGAGGTTTTTTCGAACCGACGGAGATGGCGATTCTTCCCAATATGGATGTACTGGTTGCTGAACGGCGCGGTGATTTAAAATTATTTCAGGGCGTCAGAAATACGCTGCGCCTGGTGGGTCATCTGGATGTTTACTGGGAAGCCAAAAAGGCTAAAAATGTGCATGTGGAAGACGGATTGCTTGGTGTGCAGGCAGATCCGGATTTCAGGACTAATCATTTCATATATATTTATTACAGCCCTGCAGATACATCCGTGAATCGCTTGTCGAGATTTGTGATGACGCCGGACAGTATTGATCTCAAATCAGAGAAAATCATTCTCCAGCTTTATTCACAGCGTGAAATCTGTTGTCATACGGGCGGATCTATCGCCTTTGGAAACGATCACAATCTTTTTTTATCGACCGGCGATAATTCAACTCCTTTCGATGAACCGAACACAAATTATCCGAATCATGGATTTGCACCGCTTGATGATCGTCCGGGGCATGTTCAATATGACTCAAGGCGGGGAGCAGCCAACAGCAATGATCTGAGAGGAAAAATAATTCGGATTAAAATAAATCCGGACGGCACATATCAGATCCCGGAGGGAAATCTTTTTCCACCAGGCGAACCAAAAACGAGACCTGAAATTTATGTGATGGGTAATCGCAATCCGTACCGGATTTCTGTTGATAAAACAAACGGGTATCTCTATTGGGGTGAAGTGGGGCCGGATGCAAATCACGACAGTCTCCTGTCAAGAGGGCCAAAGGGATACGACGAATTTAATCAGGCAAGAAAGGCCGGGTTCTTCGGATGGCCCCTGTTTGTCGGAAATAATTTTCCTTATCATTCCCATGACTATAAAACAAATATAAATGGACCGGCATTCGATCCGTTGAATCCTCTGAATGATTCGCGAAATAATACCGGTCTTAAAAATCTGCCACCTGCACAACCTGCTCTGATATGGTATCCTTATGAAGGATCCCCTGATTTTCCGGCTCTGGGAAGCGGAGGTCGTTGTGCCATGGCCGGGCCGGTTTATCATGCCGGGCTGTATCCTGTCGATACCCGGCTTCCTGAATACTATAACGGAAAGTTTTTTATTTATGATTTTATGCGCAACTGGTTTGAACTCGTTTCATTTTCAGCAAATGGAGATTTTGATAAGCTGGAGCCGTTCATGGAATATACAAAATTCAGTGCGCCGATAGATACTGAAATGGGACCAGACGGCAGATTGTATATTCTGGAATATGGTAAAGGCTGGTACACTAAAAATCCCGATGCGGGTCTTTCAAGAATAGACTTCAATCCAATCCAACAATAATTTTTTATGACCTGTAAATGGATTTTATTTATTTTATTTTTCCTGCAGTTTTTTTTTATGCAGGCTCAAAAAAAATATAGCGCAGGTTCGTCCTTTCAAAGTTACAAAGGACTTATAATGGCTGGTTACCAGGGATGGTTCAACGCCCCGGATGATGGAGCCCGGATGGGATGGAATCATTATGCCACGAATGGGAGATTTGAACCCGGATATTGCAAAGTGGATTTCTGGCCCGATGTAATGGAATACGGAAAAAAATATGAAACGCCTTTCAGGACCGCCGACGGAAAACCGGCATATGTTTTCAGCTCTTATGATAAGCAGTCGGTTTTTTTACATTTCAAATGGATGAAAGAATACGGGGTCGATGGAGTTTTTATACAGCGTTCGGTAACTGCATTGAAGAATTCCGACAATCTGCATCATGATGACCGGGTGCTGCAGAATGCCATTGATGCATCGCAGGAATACAGAAGGGCAATCGCCATCATGTATGATTTCAACGGGATCAACGATACAAATAATGACTGGCAGATCATTATTAACGACTGGAAACATTTAGTCGACAACATGAAGATTGCTTCCCGCGGCAATCATCAGATGTATTTATATCATCGCGGTAAACCACTGGTGGCACTTTGGGGAGTTGGGTTTCCTGACCGGACTAATAATCTGAAACTGATTGAAAAGATCATTGATTTTCTAAAGAATGATCCGGTATATGGTGGTTGTTCTGTCATGCTCGGTGTGCCCGCTTTCTGGAGGGATTTCGGTGCTGATACAGAAAAAGATCCCTACCTCCATGAGCTGATGCAGAAAGCGGATATTATAAGGCCCTGGTTTGTCGGCCGGTTTGATGAAGAAACTTATCCGGCATTTAAGAACCGGATCAAAAAAGATATTCAGTGGTGCACGATGCACAAACTGGATTACGTTCCGGTGGTGTTTCCGGGTTTCAGCTGGCACAATATGCACCCCGAAAGTTCCAAAGCGAAGATTGCCAGAAATAAAGGAAGATTTTACTGGGAGCAACTGGTTGGTGCGATTGACGAAGGAGCGGATATGATTTACATCGCCATGTTTGACGAGATCGATGAGGGTACTGCTATTTTTAAGACTACCCATGATCCGCCGGTCGGTGCCAGCCATTTTGAAAATGACGAGCCGGATATTCCAAATGATTATTATTTGTATCTGACCGGCAGAGCGGGTAAAATGCTAAAAAAAGAAATACCGCTGGAAAGAAATATTCCGCCTCCGCCTATTCTGACTCATTAAATGGATGCAACGGATAAGGACCATAAGCTATTTGTTTTTATTCAGTCTTTCACTGGAGGTTTATGGTTTTAACGGAACAGCCGGTTGTCCCGTGGTTGCCGGATATTTTCCCGGAAACGATACCGTGATTTCTAATAATAGTCCTCTTTTTTTTGAGAACCGCAGTTCGGGGGCCGGTTTTTTCAGCTGGTTCATGAATGGTTTGTTCGTGTCATCGCAAAAGGATTTTACATTGGTCCCTTCACCCGGTGTAAATGAGATCATGCTGGTTTCTACCAACGGAAATTGCAGCGATACCAGTTTTTCTTACGTGATATGGGACGGTGCTGTCGCAGGTATGAATGCGAATTTTCAAAAACAATACAATCCGGGCGGTATGTCGATGGAACCTTTTTGTATGGCTGCCGATGGCGGTGATGGATACCTTTTGGCCGGCGATTTCTACCAACCTCAAAACAGTAATTTTATTTCCAAAACAACCTGTCTCCTGCGAATCGATCAGAAAGGTTGTGTGACCTGGGGCAAATCGATGGTCGCTGGTGAATTGGAAGTGATCCAGTCTATTATTTCTGTCAGTGATTCAGGCTGGCTGGTGAGCGCATTTCCGTATCAGGCGCAGCAAAATAATTATCCGGAATTTTTAATCGTATTCAAATTGGACAAATCCGGAAACACGGAATGGTCACATTCATATTCAAACGGATCGGCAGTCAACAACTACTATTCGGCCATTTGTGAAACGGGTGACCGGGGCTTTGCTCTTGAAATCGGATCCTTCCCGGTATCAGGTAATCCTTCTTTTATATCAGTCATAAAAATTGATCAGTCAGGTCAGTTTGTCTGGGGCAGGCAACTCAGTGCTGAGTCGAACGCTTTTTATAATGTCGGTGGCATTACAGAAAAAAATCAGTCTTTATTCGCGACGGGGTCCTTATATGATGCGACTGCGCCGTTTGATCTTATCAGGTCCTTCCTGGTCGAGTTAAAGGAATCAAACGGAACAACTGTCCGGTCGGATCAAAACGATCCCGTTCAGTCTCCGCTGACCTTTACGGATATACATCCCTACAAGGACGGTCTTCTCATTAACAGTTATTCCGGAAATGGCATTAACCAGTTTTTGTTTGCTGATCTGAACGGGAATATTTCAGGAAGTCTGCTTGTTAACAATCCTTACGGATCTCTCAATGGTAAAGGAAATATAGTCGTCGCAGCTGATAACGGAATATATTTCCAACAATCTTCCGGATCATTAGTTTCCGGTTATAAGGATATTATCATGCATTTGGACAGCAATCTTCAAATCCGCTGGCAATATGATTTCTCTGCGAAGGATCTCAATTATACAGGATGGTTTCAGCTTTCGGGTGCTCCTGATTTCGGAGTTTCGGGAATCGGGAGCGGTCTTTTGCCAAATGGTTTGCAGACCATGGACTTTATGAAACTGGATTCTTCCGGGGCAGGATGCCATTCAGATGAAACGGATTTGCAGTTGATAACCGACACTGCCCTGTTGTTGCCATTAAACTGGAATACGGATATTGGTTTTAGTATGCAGGTAAGGGATCTGCCCATGAGTCTGGATAATATTGATATTGAATCCCATTTATATTGCCCGCGGTTCATGAATGGTTGCGATCTTCTGAAATTAGAAGGATCCACCGGGGTCTGTCAAAGCGGTGACACGATACGCTTTCAATTACACAATGATCCTTATTGTTCCGGGCCGGTGATATGGAACTATGACCGGGAATCGGTTACGACGATCGACAGCAACCAGGCGGCCCGTGTACTCCGGTTTGAAAAGACCGGTGAGTATATCATCAAAGTTGAAAAAAGCGGTTGCAATGATCTGGCAGATTCAATGATCGTTTTAGTGGGAAGTCAGATTGCGAAAATTAATTTACCTCCGGATACCGTATTATGTATTGGATCTGTGATGACGCTGGATCCGGGAATCGGTTTTGAAGAATACCTTTGGCAGGACGGTACGACCAGTGAAAGTCTACAGGTTCAGGGGATAGGTCAATACCGGGTGCAGCTAACGGAAAAAAACGGATGCGTCAGCTCAGATACGACAACGATCCGCTCTGTTGAGCCATTGCCTGTTTCATTTCTTCCTTCCGACACTGTGATATGTTCCGGCGATCCATGGGAGGCAGGACCTGCGCACCCATTCAGATCTTATGTTTGGAACACGGGAGATACATCCGGATCCATACAGATCAGCAATGCCGGCACTTACATATTACAGGTGGTGGACGAACATGGATGTATGGGAACTGATTCTATAAGGGTGGAAACAAAAAAATGTCCCTTTGGAATTTTTTTTCCCAACGCATTCACTCCAAATCAGGACGGCCTGAATGATATATTCAAACCGGTGATCACCGGCAGACCTTCGGTTTATAAATTAGTGATATATAATCGATGGGGTCAGCAGGTTTTTGAAACGACGGATCCGGGAGCCGGATGGAATGGCAGGATAGAAAACATTGAACAGGAAACCGGTACCTACATCTGGACCTGTATATATCAATTTAATACACAGGAAAAAATGATAAAAAAGGGCAGCGTCATACTCCTGCGGTAGCGTAGCCTCCTGTTTATCCATGTCAATAAAATATCTTTTTCGATAAAACTTCATTATATTTATAAAGTTGCCTTATCCGCTGTTTCCCGGTTTCCGGAAGCTGGTTTTTATGCTCTGATTTCCTTTACGATTGCCTTGGTTATGATGAAACTGTATCGAATATCCCTGGATATTAATAATTTTTACCGCTGCCTATGAGATACATCGTTTTTTTCATAGCAGTCTTTTTTTTCCTCCATCTGCAAGGTCACGGGCAATCTTATGGTCTGACGTTTAACAGTCATGAGAATGTGCTTGAAAAAAGAACTTCTCTTGACATTTCCCCGGACGATTCCATCTGTTTTACAAAAAGCTTCGATCTTGGTTTTGACATAAACTATCTGCCCAATCATAAAACATATTTCGGGTACATCCTGCGTATCATCAGCAATGAGGACCATAATATTGATCTGATATACCACCAGAAATCACACACTTTCAGAGTCATCAATGGTGAAACATTCTCCAATGTCAGTTTTCAGATCGATAGCCCGCGCCTCTACAGGGAATGGAACCGGATTGTGTTGAAATTCAATCTGGAAAATCAGACGATTGTATTTGAGGTGAACGGGAAACTGGTCGGCACCTGTAATACACCGCTCAATTTCCGCTGTTTTAAATTTTTATGGGGAGCCAATGACTATCTGAAATATAAAACCAGGGATATTCCCCCGATGCAGATAAAAGATATTAAAATTTCAGAAAACGGATTGCTGAAGTATTTCTGGCCACTTAATGAAGTATCCGGAGAAACAGAATATGACGGAGTACATAAACAACTGGCCCGCGTAAAAAATCCGGCCTGGCTAAAGCCCAAATATCAAAAATGGGAACTGTTGAGTTCTTTTACTTTTAATGGATACGGCGCTGTTGCCTTTGATCCGAAAACGGATAAAATTTTTATTACAGGTTCAGATTCCATGGCAGTTTTTCCGATTAATGAGGAACAGGGTACGGTACAATGGCTTTCGAATAATCACGAAAATTTGAGATTGGGACACCAGGCTATTTTTGACACGGCCGGCAACAGACTATATGATTTATTTATCGACCAGAAAAAAGTAGTCGCCTATGATTTCAAAAAACACGAGTGGGAACATAATTTTGAGTCGGGTAAAATAACGGAATACTGGCATGCCAATAAATTCATATCCTCCTTCGATTCGTCCCTTTACGTGATTGGTGGATATGGACAATTAAGATATAAAAATCTGGTTCAGCGGTATTCATTTGCAACAAAAAACTGGGATACACTTTCAACCACCGGTGATTATTCGCCTCCGAGATATTTATCTGCCCTGGGAAAGGATCCGAAAAATAACTTTGTTTATATCGTCGGCGGATATGGAAGTCAGACCGGTGACCAGATGCTGGATCCCAGAAATTATTACGACATGTTCCGGTTCAATGTGAAAGACCGTTCATTCAAAAAATTATATACACTCAGGCCGGCCCAAAGCCAGTTTACATTTGTGAACAGTCTGGTCATTGATCCGAAAACGAATGATTATTTCGGACTGATTTTCCCCAATGACAGTTCCAGTTCAAATCTTCAGCTCATAAAGGGATCACTAACCGATTCTTCCTTCCATCTGCTCGCCAATTCGATTCCGTTTACTTTTCACGATATTGAATCCTTTGCAGATTTATATTATTCACCCATCAGTAACAAACTGATCGCTGTCGTCTTAAATTATTCCAAGATAGACGATCCGGTTAAAAACACGACCGTCAGAATATTTTCACTGAATTATATTCCGGAGCCAAATACGGTTCCACTGGAAAAACCCGATTCGGGAATCGCCAGAAATTTTCTTTTATTTGGTTTTACGGCTGTTGGCATCGGTCTGCTGGTATTTCTGTTCATTAGAAGAAAGAGAGTTAAATCGAAAATTCTTACAGTCGGTCATTTGATGCCGGCCCGTGAGCATGACCTGATCGGTGTTTCCGGCATGCCTTTTTTTCAAAACCATATTGAACGGGACATCCACTCCTCCATATTCCTTTTCGGGCAGTTTCAGGTTTTTGATAAACAGGGTCATGATATTACCGGACTTTTCACTCCGTTATTAAAAGAACTATTTCTGATCATATGTATTAATACAATCAGGCAGGGGAGGGGAATCTCCTCAGAAATGCTGAATGAAAAATTGTGGCGCGACAAGTCTGAAAAGGATGCAAAAAACAACCGGTCTGTCAATATTGCCAAGCTGAAAATCATCCTGGAAAAAATTGGCAACTGTGTAGTAAATAAAGATTCGGGATTCTGGCAATTCCAGATTTCGGATGATCAGATTTGCGTTGATTTCAAAAAATATACATCCATCATACAGCAGGCGCATCATGCAAGCGCAGACTATATCCATCCACTGGTGGATATTATCCGGAGGGGAGCATTTCTGCATCAGACCGAATATGACTGGCTGGACAATATAAAATCGGAAATTTCAAATTCAACGATAGACCTCTGTCTGAATTATATAAAGACGCATGGTATTTCCAGGGAGCCCGAGTTTGTGATAGAGATAACCAATTGTATATTTTATTTTGATCATTTGAATGAAGATGCGTTAATCTATCAGTGTAAGGCGCTCATCGTGCTGAAACGGTTCACACTGGCCAGTAATATATATTTAAAATTTGCGAAGGAGTATAAAGAGATTTATGGAGCGGAATTTACCAAGTCCTTTCACGAAGCAATCGCATAGTGAACCAATGATGTACCCGTAAAATCATTTGTCAGATGATTTTTCCGGAATTAATCGAATATTAATTACCTGGTTAATCCGGAGTTTGTTTATTGCATACATATTATTTTCAATCCATTTGAAACGATATGAATGAATAAAATAAATTTGGATCCGGTAGACGATAAGGGTAGAAATAGTGTCGGGAAAAACAGACTGATTTTCAAAACGATCGCCGTCCTTCTTCCCTTCTTGCTGCTGTTTGCTATCGAAATAGCGTTGAGGGTTTTTCACTATGGAAATGATCTGAATCTTTTTATACCAGCGGCCAATCATCCGGATTATCTCGTTCTGAATCCGGCTGCCTCCCGGAAGTATTTTATCAATGAATCTTTTGCGCCTACCGGTAACAGTGAGTTGTTCAAAAAAGAAAAGGACCCTTCCACATTAAGAATATTTGTATTGGGCGAGTCGACCACCATCGGTTATCCTTTTTTTCACAACGGGTCTTTTCACAGATGGCTTCAGTACCGCTTAATGCATACGTTTCCTGACAGGCAGTTTGAAATCATCAATCTTTCCCTGACCGCGGTGAATTCATATACGGTACTTGGGTTTGCCAGGGAGCTTGTTCCTTACAAGCCGGATGCTGTTTTAATTTATACCGGCCACAATGAATTTTATGGAACACTGGGGGTAGGTTCATCCAACCGGATTGGAAACAGCACCCATATCAATCGTATGATGTTGGTTTTGCGCGAGCTGCGACTTGTTCAGTTACTGACCAATGTCTATGAGAAGATTAAGAATTTGCCGAAATCCGAAAAAAAATATGCGGGACAAACCCTGATGCAACGGATGGTTGGGGACCAACGGATACCATATGGCTCCGAATTGTATTATCAGGGTGTGAAACAGTTTGTTTCCAATATGAATGAAACGCTGGAGCTGTTTAACAGAAATCATATTCCGGTATTTGTGAGTAATCTGGTTTGCAATGAAAGGAATCTGAAACCTTTCGTGAGTATTTCCCCTGACAGCGCCCGGTTTCCGGAATTTGGGAAAAACCTGAAATTGGGAATGTATGCTTACGATCGCGGGGAATGGACTGCTGCTGATCAATATCTACAATTGGCAGAAAAAATATATTCAGCGCACGCATTGTGCAATTTTTATCTCGGAAATCTGGCTGTCATGCAAGGCGATCAAATCAAAGCCGGATTTTATTTTAACAGGGCCAAAGACATGGATGGTCTTCGTTTTCGTGCTCCATCGCTGATCAACGATACGATTTCCAAACTCTGTAATAAATATCCCTACGCTCATCTGGTAGATACAAAAACGGCTTTTGATGATTCTTCCACCTGCGGAATTACCGGTGATGAACTCATGATGGAACATGTTCACCCGAACCTCACCGGTTATGCGATTATGTCTGATGTTTTTTATAAAGCGTTGAAAAAAGAAAAAATTATTGATCCGGTAAAAGAAGACGAATGGAATTTACGCCAACTCGTACAAAACATGCCGATTACTACTGTTGATTCTCTGACGGGATTAATGAGAATCTTGAGATTGAAAAGTAACTGGCCCTTCAACGCTACGCCCGGCCGGGATTCACTCGTCCCGGTTACCGTAGAAGAGAGACTTGCTGACTCTATTGCTTTTCATAAAATGAATTGGGCGAATGCCATGAATGTGTTGTATAATTATTATCTGGACCGCCATGATCTGTCAGGGGCAAAAACGGTGATGGAGACCCTGGTGCTTGAACATCCGACGGAAGCACTTTTATATGATCAGACGGCAACGATTTGCGGCAAACAGGGAAATTTAGCAGACGCGGCTTTTTATTTCCGGAAAGCTTTTGCACTATCACCTTCATTCGCGAATGCGAAAACGCTTTTTGTCATTTATTTAAAACTCGATCAGCCAGCCCTTGCGATGCCTTACCTGAATTATGCCATACAGAATAATGCCAGTAACGTAAATTTTCTTCCTGTAAAAAAATATGCAGGTGAAGTGATCGGTCTCAAAAAAGAATTTGATAAGGACTCAACCAACCTGCCTGTTTTAAATCTGATCGCCAACACCTATCTGAATATGGGTAATAAGGACGGTGCTGCGAAATATTTAAATAAAATATTAAGGGCCGACCCAAAGAATAAATCGGCACTTATCATGATGGAACAGGTAAAAAAAGGATAGAAAAATGAAACGGAAACAAAAAATATACGACCCAAATATTGATAAGGAACAAACCAGGGAGTTCGGGATACTGGCGGTTCTGGTAACCAGTTTTATTGCTTTCTATTTTGGAAAATATAATTTAACGGGTATCATTTTTATTTTGACGCTGCTGACGCTCGTTATCCCGGTAATTTTTTATCCGTTCGCCCTTTTCTGGTCTGCCTTATCGAATATGATGGGTAAAATCAGCACAGCGGTCATATTGGGCATCGTATTTTTTATAATTGTAATTCCCATTGCACTGATTCGAAAACTGTTGAAATATGACGGAATGAATATAAAGCAATTTAAAAAGGGAACCGGCACTATGATGACGACCCGTAATCATATATATTCGGATTCCGACCTTTCGCATATATTTTAATAAAATCAGAATAAACCGGACCATGGATTTTATAAAAGAACTTTGGCTTTTCCTGCGTACCAGAAAAAAATACTGGATGGTTCCGCTGATTTGTATTCTGCTGATATTGGCAATCCTAATCGTCCTCACCGGCGTTTCCGCTCTGGGCCCGCTGATTTATACTTTATTTTAGACATCATGGCCATTTATATTCTTGGAATCTCGGCATTCTATCACGACAGCGCGGCCGTATTGCTGATGGATGGTGAAATTGTTGCTGCCGCCCAGGAAGAAAGGTTTACAAGAATAAAAAATGATGATTCATTTCCGGAGGAATCCATAAAATATGTGTTGGCAGAAGGAGGAATCGGTCAGGAAGATTTGGATGCAGTTGCATTTTATGACAAGCCGCTGCTCAAGTTTGAGCGTCTGCTGGAAACCTATCATTCATTTGCGCCTTCCGGATTTAAGAACTTCATACGGTCGGTTCCGGTTTGGATAAAGGAAAAATTGTACATCAAAAGACTGATACAGAAAAAAATCAAAGGAATAAATGGAAAACCTGTGAAAGTCTTATTTCCGGAGCATCATCTGTCTCATGCCGCCAGCGCCTTTTATCCATCACCTTTTGATGAAGCGGCGATTCTGACGATTGATGGTGTGGGAGAGTGGGCGACAGCAAGTATATGTCTGGCGAAACAGCATGAGATTACAATATATAAGGAAATGAGATTTCCTCATTCACTGGGCCTGTTTTATTCTGCCTTTACATATTATCTTGGATTTAAGGTAAACAGTGGAGAATACAAACTGATGGGACTGGCTCCTTATGGTGAGAGTGGCTCGGCTCAAACGGCAGCATTCAAAGAAAAAATACTAAGTGAACTCATCGATATCCGGGAGGATGGGTCCATACTCCTGAATATGAAATATTTTCTCTTTGCCAGGAAATTAAAGATGACCGACGATAAAAAACTGATGTCCCTGTTGGGTTTGGCCAGGCGTCAGCCCGAGTCGGAAATTACACAGAGCCATAAAAATCTCGCGCTTGCCGTTCAGGAAATAGCTGAAACGGTCGTAATCGCTTTGGCGCGTACTGTAAAACAGATTACAAAGTCTGAAAATCTGGTAATGGCCGGCGGTGTGGCCCTGAATTGCACAGCGAATAGCAAACTACTGAATAATGGAATATTTGAGAAGATATGGATACAGCCGGCGGCAGGAGATGCCGGTGGTGCCCTGGGTGCAGCTTATGCCGCTTTTCATATCTGGTTCAAAAAAGCGAGAAAAAAATCTTCTGATGTTGATGCCATGCTGGGATCCTGTTTAGGGCCACAATTTTCGGATAAAGAAATTTTGTATCATGTAAAAAAATACAATTGTTCGTATCGTTATTATAAAGATTTTTTAGAATTAGCAGTAACAGTCAGCGGTTTGGTTGCCGGGGGTAAGGTGATCGGTTGGTTTCAGGGAAGGATGGAGTTTGGTCCCCGGGCCCTTGGTAACAGAAGTATTCTGGCTGATCCGGCAAATTCGAATATGCAGCAGATCCTCAATTCGAAAATTAAATTCCGTGAAAATTTCAGGCCCTTTGCACCGGCTGTTCTTTCAGAAGATGCGGGTCGATACTTTAGATTCTCCGGTTGTTCTCCTTATATGCTTTTTGTTTCAGAAGTTAAGGAAGAATATCGCAAAAAATTTCCGGCGATAACACATGTTGATCACTCATCCAGAATTCAGACCGTGTCGCAACAAAACAATCCAAAATTCTGGCAACTGCTCAGTGAGTTTAAAAAAATAACCGGGTACGGCATGATGATCAATACTTCTTTCAATATACGAAGCGAGCCGATGGTATGTACGCCGGAAGACGCCTACCGGTGTTTTATGAAAACCGGGTTGGATTTTCTGATTATCGGGAACTATTTATTTGATAAGAAAAATCAGCCGGTTGATATTGAAGGCTTTTCTTCTTAATCTTCATATTACAAAATTTCGCACGGATATTGAATTGTTATCAGATCATAAAGATTTCGTTAAGGATGCCGTGTTTCTGCAGAAATTATAGAAATAGTTTTTATTTTGTTTCTGATCGTCAAAAAAGATATTATGGAATGGAATATTATAAAAACCAATGCGCAGTATATTGATGCCCTGAAACGATTGATCCTTCTACTCGATGCCGCACCTGGTTCGGCAGAAGCGAAAGAGTTTGCAGTATTACAAAGTCTTTTAACAAAATACGAGAAAAAACATATCACGCTGCCGGAAGCGGATCTGATGACGGATTATTGAACTGCCTTCCAGAAAAGGTGGCTCATCAATAGAAGAATTGCCCGGATGCATTTATTTGTAAGACATGGCATCCAGCCCGAGATATTTTCTGATCAGGCTCATTTGCCCTATATGATAGGATTCGTGGCTCGCAATAAAGGAAAGCAGATCCTCAAATGTTTTTCCTGTGGGCACCGGGAAGGGTATGGCAGTTCCCAACTGTTCGTCCGGCAAACCGGATATTTTCTCAGTAAATGCCGGCGCCAGTTCATTCCAGCTTTTTATTATTTCTGTCAGCGGCGGATATCTGATCGATTCAGAAAGGGCCCTGTTGTGAGGCGGCGGTTGCGTGGGATCTGTATACAGATCTTTAAATGGAAAGCTGCCGGGTATTCCCAGACCGGGGGCGAGTGCATATCTTGAATTAGTCAGATGACCCGCGATCCATTGCAGATGATTTACATGATCGCTTAGCCTTTTCGATCCTTTGATATCTTCTATCCCTTCCAGCACATTATTGAAAAGCCGGCTCTGGAGTGCGAATTGTTTTGCGATCGATTGAATGGATGACATATGAATTTGATTTGGATGATGTGGATGACAAATCTAGTTGTATTAATTATGATTTGGGGTGTGTCCATACGCCAATCCGGGGGGTTGTTTGCGGCAGATGAATTCCCTACTTTTGAAAAATGAAAAAGAAGAAATCAATCAAAGCGCCTTTGAAAATATCCGGAAGGCATGTGTCCATCTTTGTGCCGGCAGGAGATTTTATTTTAAGCAGCGTAGTTGGATCTTACAAAGTACTGACCACGGTAAATAGTTTGATGAAGGAACAGCATCCGGGTTCACCGCCCCCATTTACTGTTCAGCTGATCGGGCTGACAAAAGAAACAAATCTATATGGAGGTGCATTTAATATTTGTCCGCATGCTACGATTGATAAAGTAGACAAGACCGACCTCGTTATTATTCCCGCGATCAGCGGTGATTATGCAACAGAAATAAAACGTAACAAACAGGTTCTTCCGTGGATAACGAAACAATACAAACAGGGTGCAGAGATTGCCAGTCTTTGTACGGGTGCCTTTTTACTCGCCGCCTCGGGTTTGCTGAAAGGGAAAAAAACGGCCACCCACTGGATTGCCTTTGATGCATTCAGAAAGATGTATCCCGAAGTGGAACTGGTGAAATCCGTTGTACACGAGGAGCAGGGCATATGTAGCAGTGGAGGTGCTTATTCTTTTTTAAACCTGATCCTGCACCTGGTTGAAAAATATGTGAGCCATGAAATGGCGGTGATGTGTTCCAAGATATTTGAAATTGAAATAAACCGGTACAGTCAGGCATCTTTCTCTATTTTCAGTGGATTTAAAATGCATGAGGATAATGCCGTGATGCAGGCTCAACAGTTTATTGAAGAGAATTATGCCAACCGGATAAGTGTTGATGAACTGGCAACCAGATCTCTGCTGAGCCGCAGAAATTTTGAAAGACGTTTCAAAAAAGCAACACAGTATTCTCCCGCGGAATATATGCAGTATTTAAAAATTGAGGCTGCGCGAAGGCAGCTGGAAAGTTCACGCTATCAAATCAATGAAGTGATGTATTCCGTAGGATATAATGATTCCCGGGCTTTCCGGTCCACTTTCAAAAAAATAACCGGCCTCTCCCCACTGGAATACAGGCACCGTTTTCAGGCAAATGGCAGTCATTTGTGATCCTGACTGCCCCGGGTAAGGGTTTTCATGTATATGCCTCTGCAGCGGTTGCTTATGCATCCCGGGGTGGTTTTCATAAGAAAAACGCAATTTCAGCGTTAAAGGGACATGCAGACCCCCTCTGTCGATACCCCCAGAAACGCCGGGAATAACGAAGCGAATTCTTTGTACCCGATGAAAGTTTGGCTGACGGCCTTATTTCTTGTAGCTCCTTTATGTCTCTGGATCGAAAACAGGATTATTTACGGAAATATAAAAGTCAGTCAGAATGACTTGTTTAGAATGCCTCTTCTTGGTTTGGGAGGAGCGGTATTATCTCTTCCTGTTTATCTCATCCTTTTTCTGGTTTTTCGGTACTTAACGAGAAAACAGGTTCCGTCTGAGCAGGTGAGATGGATTTTGAATGCTATCTGTGTCATGGGTATTTTTATCACATTTAAATTGGTCGATGAAAGTCCGGTGCTTATAACACCTGTTTGTTATTCCATCAGTGTGATCATCGCCAGTTTATTTTTCAGGATCTATTCATCACAGCCCTTGCATTTATTCCGGCATAAAGGCTGATCATTATGGTTATTCTTCAAAATATTACGAAAAAGGATTGGATGATATTGTATGATGCGATGATCGCCGAGATGGACGAATGTCTCAGACATAATCACGATCTCCGCACGTCTATCGAATGCTGCTTCAACGTCGGACAGTCTTATTCGGCACAGGTTCAGAAAATACTGGAGGATTATAAATTTCCTTCTGATAAAGATGAAATCGATTTTTATAAATCCGTAAAACCACTTTTTAAATCCCAGCTGGAATATTATAATCTGGTCTATCACGCGGAACTTTTTAAACCGATGACCAATCCGGGCGAGATGAAGGAATTCTGGGTGAAGGAACATCAGAAACTCGATCGGTTCATTCTGGACAATACCGATTTTCATACCTACTATAAAAAGGGAGCAACCAACCTGGATGAACAGTATTTTCTGTCACCGGATCAGACGGTTTATTACGATGATCTGATCGCCCAGTTGCTTGCGCTGGAGAGGTACAACCAATACACTCAAAAAGAATTATCAAATATCAAATAACAGCCCCGCGTTCATTGCAGGACTATTATTTGATCCATGTTCCCTGTGGAATAACGAACTATTCTTTTATCAACGACTGTTTCACTACGATATCATCACCGGTTACCTCTACCACTTTGATATTTCCCGCGTTTTCTATGTTGACCATATAGATCGGTTCATCGTACGCTGATTGGATTTCATTAACGTAAGTGATCCGGTATCCTTCAAATTGATCAGCTATTTGCTGTCTGATATTCATCTTTAATTCAGATGGCGGATAACTAACCAGGGTAAATTGCCAGTAACCCCGGCTGTCATAAAAAACGCGGTCCACTGTATTTCCTCTGTGAAAGATGCAGTACAAACTATTGTCAGGTGCATTGTACCACGCGAAGTTTTGTACCTCTGCATAATTTTCTTTGAAATGAGCCTTCGCGCGATCGCTTGCGCTTATCGGTGCCAAAGCATTGTTTGACGATTTTACATTGGGTGCTGCATGCAGTCCGGATAAAATAATGCAGCAAAGTCCTGCGAGAATAATTAACTTTTTCATAATTACTGATTTTTTAATTTAAAAATGGACCTGATTGAAATGGTAATTTCAATCATTCTTTTTAGCACTGGTCCCCGGCGTAGAAGGCCGATTCATGAAGTCTTCTGAAGTGGTTTCACAAAAATACTGCGATGCGCATGCCAGAATATTAAATCGCTACATGTCAATGCAATAACAAAAAAAGGTTAACCCCACTGCATGTACGATTCTGATACAAACATGGTTGAAAAGTGCACATATAAATCTTTCGTATGGGAACCCCATCAAAAAAAATCTGAGTTTGAGGTTCATTTGTTGCCAGCAGTCCGTCCACAGTGAAATCTGATGGGAAAAAAAGCGCACTGAATAAAATGATAAAAAAGTAAAGGGACCGTAGAAACAGCCCCTTTTTACCATTGGTTATATGACGCTTGTCAGATAATAGTAAACTTATCAATTTGTTTCAGAAAAATCAATAAAATTCGATAAAATGACATGGCTGCCGGTTAAAGACTGCGAATCCGTCGTTAAACAGTATCTTGTATTTTTTTGCCCGGCTCCTTATCTTGCACCTGAATTCACGGGCTATGATCATTGAATACAGATTAACTACCGATCATCTGAGTAACGCGGTGGATAATACCATCCGGGTTTTCGATGAATATAATCTCCGGAGAAAACCCGATAACAAAGGCAGACAGGTTATCATGGACAGAAGCTGGAACGGGATGTTCAGTTACTTCATCTCCGAAACCCCTCAGGGATCCAGACTCACCATCGAAGCAAAAGCTTCAAAACCGGTTTCCATTGAAATCCTTGCCGGTCACGAAGAGGTTTTTTTAAAGAATCTGTTTAAGATCATTACAAAAGAAATCGCGATTACTCCGGAAATCGCAGCCAGGGATTTGCACAAGAAACCGCGCATACGTGTCAGCATACAGAATATACTCGTGTTGATTCTGATTATCCTGCTTGTTATCAAATCCTTTCAGGGATGTATGAAGGGTTAGCCGGCATGGGCATTTTTCGTTGAAAAAAATCCACAGATCGCGGCGATCGGCAGCTTCACAGCAGAAAATTCAGCCTTTATTATAGTGGCATTATTTTGGATTTAGATAGAACAGGTTGCTCCTGTCAATTGAACTAATTTAAATTGTTATAATCAGAACCATTAATCCTCCCTGTGTAAGCCCCCCTTTAACGGCGGGCTTTTTTTTGCAATCATGAAAATAGTAAAGGCGAACTCCAAAAGTTCGCCTTTATCATAACCCATCTTAAGAAATTTATCCGCTATTTCAAAAGCCACATCACCTGATTGAGATCGTCCTGTGAAAATCCCTGCGCCTTCAGGGCAGCATCCCAGTTGGCAGCATTTTGTGTTTGTTCATTCACCGGATAGGCCCATCTTACCGGTACAACACCGTTATTGCCCACGCCGGTTCCTCCTTCAAATGCAGGAACTCCGGTTCTGCGCCAGTTGTAATAGGGTTCGTAGCCTGAATTCTGAAAGGACGAAATATATTTCTGTAAAACGATTTGATTAATCGCCGTAGCCATATCAGCAGAAAACTGTACAGCAGGCTGGGCATAATAAGTATTAAAATCAAATGTGAACGGAAATGGCTGAACCTGGGTTACGGAACTGTTCCCCGGTGGCAGAAAGAAAGTGGTAAAACTGGTTTTTGTTACATCAATCCCATAAAAGCTCATGGATTCAGTAATCCCGAGTTTATACCAGGTTTCCGCGCTGCCGGTGGACCAGCCACGGGTAATGCCTTCGGCGATATTGAAACACATTTCCCTGTATCCAACCAGGGAGTTGGGCTCACCCGTGAAATTGCTGTAATATCTGTACCGGTTGATGAATGAATACAGACCGGCATTCGCATTATTGTACATGGTCGCCAGTGATTCTCCTGTGCTCGCACCGGCGAAATATTTATACTGAGCAGGATTGGCCGTATCCGTTTTTACAAGTGCCCAGGCGGGTTCCGTAGTTATAAAAACACGGGCATCATTCAGGGATACCATCGTTTTCATATAGGTATCCGCCATATTAAAACGTGCTGCAATAGAACCGAAATTACTGGGGTTAAAGGGGTATGTACTGTATATATTCGCGCCTCCCGGATTGTAAACAAACTTCATATCATCTTTCTGTCCGGAGAAAATCGGGTATTTGACGGGATCGCTCAAAATGGCGGAAAATTGCGCGGGCGCATTTAAATCTGCTGCATGCTTACTCACGCTCACCAGTACACGAAGTTTGAAGGTATTGACCAGTTTTTGCCATGCAGCCAGATTGCCCGCATAATAGATATCCTGTGATTTGGATAATGAAACATCATTGGCTGAAATCAGTGCTGCGAAATCACTGTTTGCCGTATCGAGTTGATTCAGCACATATGCGAATACCTGAGCCTGCGGCGTGTAGGAAGGCGTTTTATTGGATGCGCCCAGCAGTGCATCAGCGAGCGGAACATCTCCAAACATCGAAGTCAGGTTATAAAAATAATAAGCACGGACAAAACGGCCAATCGCCTCATAAGGATTCAATGCCGGTGTTCCAATGGCTTTTGCTTCGTTCTCCATCTGAACTACATTTTTCAATACCAGATAAGGATCAAAATTTCCATTGGTCCAGGAATAAATATTATTATCATAATAATCGTAATTACTGCAATGGTATTGATTCCAGCGGTGCGCTCCGTCCCAGGAATTGACACCTTCACTGGATCCGGTAGCACTAAGCCTTCCTGCTGTTCCGGTTCCGGAGACATCTGTGAGTACTGTACCCAGGATCAAACTGGAAGGAACACTGACCGGATCATTTGGATCCTTTTGTTTCTCTTCGATTTGTTTATTGCAGGCAGTTGCCAGGCAAAAAGCCGTTACAATTAAAAATATATGTTTTATATTTTTCATGATTTATTCTTTATGAATTAAAAGGTCAGATTGATATTGAATCCATAACTGCGTGTGGTCGGTGTCTGCAATCCGGTGAGATAGGAAGGAGAACTGGTATATTGTCCGTTTGCCTGTACCGAATAAGTTGCCTGGGAATATTGATCCACATCCACGTCCTTAAATTTTTCAGGGAAGAAGTACAACAGATTTCTTCCCACCAGGGAAATGCTGGCACTCCGGATTACTTTATTGTTTCCGAGAAATTTAGGCGGCACGTTATAGGTTATCGTTACCTCTCTCAATTTGGCGTAAGTCTTTTTTACAATATCCAGATCTGCGATGGACGCTTCGCGTGTTACAAATGGCTGAACCTGACTCTTGGTTGTATTTGGTGTTACGGTCAACTCTTTCATATTGGTGATCTGTCCGGTGATGGGATCCAATGCAATACCGTTCGGTCCGGATAAATTCACCCCCTCACCGGTATAGGCGGCGATATTGGCTTCATCCATCGGCCTGGCTGCTCCCAGCGCGCCCTCTGCACTTTCAATATGACGACCTCCCTGCAGTGTTTTCTTTCTGATGTAATCTTCCATTACACCACCCACCATTCCGTCAAACTGGAAGCGGATGGAAAATGTTTTATAACTCACCGTATTTACGATACCCCATTGCCAGTCAGGATCCGAATGTCCATAAACTTTTTGAGCGGAGGAACCCAGATCAGAGATACGGGTATATAACCCTGATGTGGCATCGATAACCATTTGGCCCTGTGGTGTTCTTACAAATGCGTCGCTGTAAACCAGGTCAATGCGTTCACCGTTTTTTTCATAGTTATTGGGAGTAGCGATATCCACCCATTTTTTAACATAAGTTGAAAAATTGACCACGGCATTCCAGCTCCATCCATTGGGATTTACAAAAGGACGTGCATTCATAACCACTTCCCAACCATCGTTGGTATAGGCATTACCATTTGTCTGAAAAGAAGAATATCCTGAAGCCAGAGAAGTTCCCTGTTGCACAATCTGGGTATTTTTATAATGATAACGCGTGATATCAAACCCTAGCCGGTTGTCAAAAAACCGGATATCGGCTCCAAACTCTGTTGCCTGTCTTTCCGAAGTTTGAATGTTAGGATCGTTCGTTGTATTTGTGTAAGATGCACTGTTCTGACTGGAATACGTGGGTGACAAAGTATAGGTCGACGCGAATTGATAAGTTGGACCATCATAAGGGGAATTCCAATAGTATCCATATTGACTTGCAGGCGTGGAGGAAACATTAGGCGAAAAAAACGGACTGGTGCCGCCATCCTTACTGGTAGCATAGGATCCCCTTACTTTCAGGAAGGAGATAACTTTTGGCAATTTCGTATATTCTGAAATAACCGTTGCCAGGTTGTAAGAAGGATAGAAATAACTATTTCCGCTGGATGGCAATGAAGAAGATTTATCCACACGGCCGGTAATATTCGCGGTTATAAAGCTTTTATACCCCAGGTCGACTGAATAATAAGCACTCGTAACCAGCAAACTCGAATTGAATGTACTGCCGGTAAGCGCATTCAGGGAATTCGAAAAAGAATATACACCCGGAACATTCAGGTAATTGGTAGATGTGAAATTTGAATTGAATGATTCAGTACGCACGTTTACTCCTCCCAGTGCATTCAGATCCAGCCATCCGGCAATCTCATTCTTATGATATCTGATCTGCGCATCGGTGTTGGATTCAAATAACGCTCTTCTGTCTTCGCGGTAATCACCCTGGCGTAAGGGTCTTCCATAAGCGCCGCCCGAGTAGGGCATTTTTTCGTTGTTCATCATATCATAGGCTGTCATGCTGGGTCTCACCTGAACATCCAAATCATTATTGATTTTATAGTTCAGCGATATATAACCATATTCATTATTCTGATAATGGCCACGCAGCCATTCGTAGCTCATGAAATAGGGATTATTATACCGGTAGTATTCTGCATATTTCTGTTGTATGCCTGTTTTGCCGGTTTGCCAGTAATTCCTCATATCGCTCATGGCCCAGTCGGCACCGCCCCAGATAATAATATTATAGATCATGCTATTGGGCCCGTAAACAACATCGGGTAAATTCGGCGTGGACTGACGGCTGTAATTGATGTATGCAGTGGCGGTAAATTTATCATTAAACCGTTGTACGATACTTCCGGCGAAATTAAAGTTGTTCAGTTGGGTGTTGGGAACAATACCCTGCTGATATGTATTTCCAATTGAAAAACGGATATCGGTTTTGTCGGAAGATGAACTAACTGAAACGCTGTTTACGGAAAGCAGGCCCGTTTGTATATACTTTTTCAGATTATCCTTACCCCGGGCCAGCCAGGGTGTAGGCGCCACATGCCCGGAGTAAGTGGATCCGTCTGCAAAGGTTGTCGTATACGTTTGTGTCGGATCGTAGGCTCCGTCGTATTGTGGCAATAACTGACCCCTGAATTGGGGACCCCAAACATCGTAGTCATAGTCATTGTTCCCGACACCTACGGCTCCGTTTCCAAAATATGAATCAGGGCTGGAACCACCGCCACCAAACGCGTATTTGCCGTTATCGCCCGGACCATAGGTGTCCTGATATTTAGGCAAGGCCAAGAAACCCTGGTTCCACTGGGTGGTGGAATTAAATGTTACTACAGTATGACCTTTGGCACTCGCACCCTTCTTGGTAGTAATGATGATGGCACCATTCTTTCCCTGAAAGCCATAGAGCGCTGCGGCATTGGGTCCTTTTAATATCGTATAGGTTTCAATATCATCCGAATTAAAATTGTATGTGTCAGAACTGAGTGGCACACCGTCA
>DASXNJ010000149.1:0-3607 GCA_036495145.1 Puia sp. | reverse complement strand
ATAATAAAATCCGGAAACACTGTATTATTAACCTGAATCGAATTGGTTGAACCTGTGAAAGGCCGGGTTTTCAAAGAAGCGAGCAGTTGCAGTACCTCCTTTACCTCTCCTTCCCGCATTTTCATATCTCGTCTGATCTTTTCAATATTACAGGCATGCAAATCCGAAAAATGGTCCCTGACCAATTCAATGGCTGTATGATAAACCGGTTTGTTGTTATTCAGTTTCTTCAACTGGATAAGAAAAAATTCTCCCAGGTCACGCGAACCGCAACCCAGGGGATCAAGCTCCTGGATGTTTTTTAACACGGGTTCCAGTTCTTCGCCATGAATCCAGATATTTTGTTTAAAAGAAATCTCTTCTGCAATCTGGTCCAGGGCATGCGTCAAAAACCCGCTCTCATTCAGCGAATCGATAATAAAATCTGCCAGTTTGTATTTTTTTTCATCCATCTCTACAAAGCGGTATTGCTTTTTCAGATCTTCCCTGAAATCAAGAGTTTCTGCAATCTGACGGTCGGGCATCTTGTCCGCCGGCAGATAATTTTCATATTCTGTTTTATAGTCCGGAATGTCATCATATCCGTATTCTTCCCAATTCTGAAAATCCTGCACGGTTTCTTTGTTGAATTTATCATTCAGTGCGTCATCCGTATTACTGCTTTCTTCCAAAGCTGGATTTTCATTGATTTCATCTTCAATTCTTTGCTCCAGGCTTAGCGAGTCCAGGTGCAGTAAATTGAGCAATGCGATGTGATGGGGAAGTATCTTATGCTGTAGCTTTTGCGACTGAAGCTGATTGAGCATGCGATTATCTTTGGTTTCACTTATAAAATCAAATAAAACACCAGAAATCTTCCCCTTGAAAATACCCCTATTTTCTCAAAAAAGATGCTTTCGGGGCAATTATTTCCCCAAAATGGGGAATCGGGCGCGATTTACCCTATTTTGATTTCTCTAAGGTTTCTTTATCTGTCTGTTTCCTTTCCTGATCCTCCTTTTTCTTTTTCCTCCGTTTCTTTTTTCTGGTCTTCCAGTTCTTTTTTCTTTTTCTCTTCTTCTTTTTTCTTCTTTTTAAAATACCCCTTGAGCAGGAAATTATGCTTGGCTGCTTCCATATTTTCATTGAGGCCGGCGGATCCGTTTTTGAGATTAACCATTGTTGCACTCAGGTTATTGCCGAGGCTGGAATCACGCAGGAGTCTGGCGATAAGACCATGACCGTGATTTACTCTATAGGCCACTTCGGCCAGCTGCTGTGTAATGATGGCCGCATTGTCGGCAGAAGTTTTTAAACCTGCCAGAATTTGATCGGTTTCGACCGGCGCATGAGAAACCAGTATTTCATTATCCTTTACGGGTTCCTGATTCATGGTACCCGGAGAAATTAAAACGACCCGGTCACCCACCAGACCGTCAGAACCGATACCGGCGGTAGCGTCCTTTTTTACAAATTTTCTAACCTCAGATTTGATGTTCATGTTTACCAGAACAGAAGTATCCGTCAGCAGCTGAATACCATCGACGGTTCCAACGGAGATACCCCCAAAACGTACATTACTGCCTATTTTCAGACCGCTTACATTCGTGAACAACGCCTTCAGCGGAAATACAGAAACAAAAAGATTTTTCTGTTTACCGATGAAAAATAACCCGAGCACCAGGAGCACCAGACCCGCTACTATAAATAATCCGAGTTTCCATTTTATGACGCCGCTTGGTTTCATATATCGTTGATTTAAATTTTTAAGAGAAAAAAGACTTTATCCATTCATCATTATTTTTTTCCATCTCATCGTAAGAACCTTCGGCAACAATGACACCTTCTTTTAACATCACCACACGGTCCGCAACCATTTTTGCACAGGCGATATCATGCGTAATGATCAGGGATGAAATTTTATATTTCCGTTGCATATCCAAAATTAACTGACTGATTTCTTTCGCTGTAGCCGTGTCCAGACCTGTTGTCGGTTCATCATACAACATGATTTCAGGTTTTAAAATCAATGTTCGCGCCAATCCGATCCTTTTGCTCATGCCACCGGAAAGCTCAGCGGGCATCATGTTTCCCGCCTCAGGCAGACCAACATTATCCAAAACCTCACGAATCAGTTCATCCAGTTTTTCCCTGCCCAATTCCTTCTTATGATGACGCAGCGGGAATGCCAGATTTTCATAGACCGTCATGGAATCATATAATGCACCGCTTTGGAAAAGAAATCCGATCCTTGTGCGAAATCTGTTGAGTTCATCATAATCGATATCCGCCATGTCTTTTCCGAATATGCAGATCTCACCCTCATCCGGTTCCATCAGGCCGATCATACATTTTATTAAAGTTGATTTACCCGATCCGGACTTTCCGAGCACCACTACGTTTTCGGCTTTACTGATTTCAAGATTGACATCTTTGAGAATTTGCTTTTCTTTAAAAGATTTACTAAGACCTTTTATACTGACTACGTTTTCATTCTCCATCGGATATCCGTTTTATAATATATCCGTTATCTGAACCGTAATCATATCAATAAAGAATATTGCCAGGGAGGCTGTAACGACTGAAGAATTCGCTGCGGTTCCCACACTGGCTGTTCCACCTTCAACAGTAAACCCTTTATAACACCCGATTAAACCAATGGCCGTTCCGAAAAAAACCGATTTGATAAAAGAAGGTATTACGTCGATCCAGTCAAGTTTGGAAAGCGCCGTATTGAAATAACTGGTCAGCGACATATCCCCATGAATATTATAAGCCAGGTAAGATGAAAAAATCGAAATCGTATCGGCAAAAATCACGAGTATCGGAAGCATGCAGGTAGCTGCCAGTACGCGGGTAACAACAAGAAAGCGAAAAGGATTGATTGCCGATACCTCCATCGCATCAATCTGTTCGGTCACTCTCATAGATCCGAGTTCAGCCCCGATTCGGCTTCCAATCTTTCCAGCACAGATGACGGCTGTAATTACGGGTCCGATTTCCTTGATAACAGAAACCGAAACCATACCCGGCAACAGTGCCTCTGCACCAAAATTCACAAGGGACGGCCTCGTCTGCAGGGTTAACACAAGGCCCATGATAAAAGCAGTGATAAGTACCAGCGGTAGTGATTTATTACCCATCTTATAACACTGAACCAGAAATTCTCTCCACTCAAATGGTCTTTTAAAGACCTCTTTTACAAACCTGAGATAAAACATGAAGAAATCACCGGCGCCCTGAATGGTTGATTTAAGGGGCACCCAGGCCGGTATCTGGATTCGGGCAGAGTCCATTATAATATTTTTGTACTTCTCTTTAGAAGATCATGCCGTTCAATTTTAAGATGGTAATTGATATTATACCGGTTAACCGTAGAATTTAGTACACAGTCAGACTTAAGGCTTAAGGGCATAAGACTTAAAGCAATAATCATTTGATCACTCATTTTCGCAACAACATGTGATTATCCTGCCTTTTGAGGCTGTAAAAAAGCCTTTCGCCTTAAGCTTTACGCCTTCACCATAACATGGCCTGATTTTCGAATTATACAGGTAAATTTTCTATCATGAATAACAATAAAATTGTTGCAGGGATATTAACGGGGATAGCGGCAGGCGTAACCATC
>DASXNJ010000148.1:0-5144 GCA_036495145.1 Puia sp. | reverse complement strand
CCAGAATGTTTTTAAGAACTGTTTGTTTTATTGGGACGGCAAATGTACAACCTAAAACCTACCCCGTAAAACATTTCGTTTAATAATTTATTCACACCCACTTTCCTCTCTATTATCAAACCTTCTTTCAAAAAGCGGTCGCAAAGATAGGGAGCTACACTTTTACACCAAATCTTTTTACGTAAGTATGAAAGTATGGAAGAATGAAAGTATGGAAATGAAATGGGAGTATAGTCTGAAACCTACGTGAATAAAGGGTTTCAGAGGATCTGTTAATGAAATGTGTTTATCTGAAAAAAGATTTCCTCATTTTATATTTCCGCAGTTCGCAATTGACATTTGAGAATTCCAAATTTTTGTTTGCATGCAACAAGAAAACTTTTACACAAGAAAATTTCACTTCCACACTTTCACATTTCCACATTTCCATAATTGTGTAACTGATAATGTTCCGGATATCTGATCTGATTCAGAAACAATCCCTTTGCCGGTACATTAAAATTTACTTTCGAAGGCTCCCTGCCTTCCAGGATTTCGACGAACTGATTCCTGGTTATTTGACCCCTTCCCATCATTAACATGGTACCTGTGAGCCCACGCACCATACCCCTTAAAAACCGGTTTGCCCGGATCCTGTAGTATGATTCTCCTTCTTCCTTCACCCAATGACTATCGAAAATATTACAGCGGAAGTGTTTGACCTGGGTATTGCGTTTTGAAAAAGATGTGAAATCGCTGTATTCTGTTATCAGGCCGGCAGCCGTCTCAAGATCCACCCAGTTCAGGGGATAGGGGTAAAAATAAGCCCGGTCGGTAAGAAAAGGATTCTTCGTCCCATATATATAATACCGGTACTCCCTGCTTTCCGCGTCAAAACGGCAATGAGCTCCCTCCGGTACAGGATATATACCACGGATACATATATCCCCGGGAAGTATCGCATTTAATCGATAAACCATCTCCCCGTTAACAGTGTCTTCAAAATCAAAGTGGAAGTAGTTTTGCCGGGCATGCACGCCGGTGTCGGTACGGGAAGCCCCCGTCATCATAACTTCTTTTCGAAAGAAAACGGCAAAGGCTTTTTCAACTTCCTCCTGAATTGAACCGGCATTGGCCTGGACCTGGAATCCACTGTAAGCGGTGCCTTTATAGGAAATCTCCAAAAAATACCGGGACATACCCAAAGATAACTGGGAATTATGACCGTTTTTCGGCCATTACAAGGAATTTGTGCTGGAAATTCTTGTCTTTCAACAGGTCAACCAGCTCAGGAAAACGGTCCCTGTCCACCACATGCGTATGAGCGGCATCCATCAAACCATATCTGGCTTTATCGGAAACCAATAAAGAAGCGAGGAAACGTACCTGGCTGACCGAGAAGCATTTCATGGCAAAAGCGCCTGCCGCAGCCGCAATTTTCTCCTCTTCCGAATTGGCCTTTAATATCGCCATCCGGAGTACATCCGTGTCTCTTTCCGTTGCGGCCTGACTGCAGGTAACAGCGTCCTGCCTGGAAGGAGGAGTTTTGGAATCTGTCGCTTTATTCCTTTCCGTCGTTTTGCTTAAAGCGATTGTATCCGATCCCTGCCTCTTCGGCTGGAACTTTTTTACCCCCGTGGAATCCGGAGGCGACTTTTTTATTACCACTGCCTCCCCTCCCGGCCTGGCTTTACTGGCCGTATCGGTCGTTTCAAAATATACAAACAAAGTAATGGTATCAGCGCGCCCGTTTTTTCCGATATCCAGAAATACTATTTTTCTTGAAATCTTCAGCGAAACTTCTCTGAGCTTCTTAATTCTTGTCAAACCAGTATGGTGGGTTTTTGCCATCGCCGCCTGTTCATTTGCCATTCGGATATTGGCCTGATCGGCACTGTCTTTTATGAAATTCGCCCTTTTTACCGCCAGCAGGCTGTCTTTTATTGCATTTTCTCTTTCAACCGCTATCAAACTATCTTTTGTCACCTGCTTTGTCTTAGCTGCCAGCAGAGCTTCTTTAGAACCACCCGTTTTTTTTGCGGCCACGATGCTATCCTTCGTTGCTTTCCTGGCAGCTACCAGACTGTCTTTCAGCAAAGTCTGCTGTTTTTTAACGGTTGCCATGCTGTCTTTAATGGCGGCTTTTCGGGAGGTATTTAAGCTATCACGTAAAAATATTTGTTGCTTTCGGGCGGCGAACAGGCTGTCTTTGTTATTGGTTGGCATTGGACGGTTAGCGGTTGGAAGAATGGCTCCCGGCGCATTGGCGATTGGTGGTTGACCACTTTCCGTTGACCGTTGACCGTTCACCGTTGACAGTTGGTTGTCTGTTGGCGGCCGTCTACTTTCGGTTGACCGTTCACCCTTCGCCGTTGACTGCTGGTTGGCGGTTGGTGGTTGACGTTTGGCGGTTGGCACATCGTCTGTTCGTGTTTGACGACTGGCTAAACCGGAATCTCCTTCAAACCCCTTACCAGCATACGTATCATACATGACGGCCGAATCATTCACTACGGCAGCCATCAAACGGGAAAATGCATCATCCCTCCTTATTCCCTGTTCCAACAGCCGACTGCTGTCTTTCTCATGAATGGGACGAATGATTTCTTTGGTCTGCCAGTTGAACAATACCACAGAACTATCTGTACCCTTTAACTGGAATCCCAGATCTTTCCTGTGAAGAGCCACAGTAAAAACCTGTTCCGCCATATTTTTTCTTGGATAACGCAAAGCCAGTTTATAAACACTATCCTTCAACCGGGCTAACACTAAATGGCCCTGAGCAGAAGAGAAATAAGATTGTTCACCCAAACGTATTACAAAAGGCTGCTTGTTTTCGGCATCTACTAAAATTAAATAGCCGGATGGCTGCTCTGCCTTTGTCGCAAATGACAGGCCGGTGAGCAGACATAACAGTAAACCGTTCATCCCAAAGAGACCAGGCTTTTGCATTATTTTATATTTCTTGCTGATTCATATGATATGGCTCCGGCCCTCTTTTAAAAAACAATGCGAATGAAACAAATGTTGATTTTTTTATTTTGTTTACCACTTATCCATTCACTGAGTGCCCAGGATCATAATCCGGCCCTCAAAAATCCTGCCCTCCTCATTTACCGGGGTTTGTACCCTCATGTAAATGATCTGGTTCATACCAGACTCGATGTACGTTTTGATTATTCAAAGTCTTATCTCTATGGAAAGGCCTGGATCACGCTTAAGCCTCATTTTTATCCAACAGATTCTCTTACGCTCGATGCCAAAGGAATGGATATAAAGGAAGTTTCCATTTTAAAAGGGAGTCAGCACAGCCCTTTGAAATATAACAATGATGGTTCCACGCTGCACATTCACCTGGATAAAACGTATCGTTATACAGAAAATTACACCATCTACATAGATTATACGTCCAAACCCAATGAGTTAAAGGCTCAGGGCAGTGCAGCCATAACGGATGCCAAAGGTTTATATTTTATAAATCCGCTTGGGACAGACAAGAATAAACCCGTTCAGGTTTGGACACAGGGCGAAACGGAATCGAATTCCGCCTGGTTCCCGACCATTGATAAACCCGATCAAAAATGTACAGAGGAAATTTCGATGACCGTTCCTGCCAAATATGTCAGTCTTTCGAACGGCAGGATGGTGTCCCAGGTTAAAAATTCAGATGGCACGCGAACAGACACCTGGAAACTTGACCAGCCAAATGCTCCCTATCTTTTTTTTATGGGTGTGGGTGACTATGCAATTGTGCATGACAGTTACAAGGGAAAGGAAGTTAATTATTACGTGGAGAAAGAATATGCACCTGTCGCAAGGCGGATATTCGGACTTACGCCCGAGATGATAGGTTTCTATTCCCATGTGCTGGGAATAGAATATCCATGGAACAAATATTCACAGATGACAGCAAGGGATTATGTGAGTGGGGCCATGGAAAATACAACGGCCACTCTTCATACCGATGCCCTGCAACAGGATGCCAGGCAGTTGACAGACGGCAATAAATATGAAGAGTATGTGGCGCATGAACTCTTTCATCAATGGTTCGGAGACCTGGTCACCACAGAGAGCTGGAGTAATCTGACGCTGAATGAATCCTTTGCCGACTTCAGTGAGACCCTTTGGGCCGAACACAAATATGGGAAGGATGCCGGCGGAGCTACGAATTTTAAAGGCATTCAGAAATACCTGGCCGATCCCGCCAATCCTTCCAAAAACCTGGTGCGGTTCTATTATGCGGATCGCGAGGATATGTTCGATATGGTTACGTATGCCAAAGGGGGCCGCATCCTGAATATGCTCAGAAATTATGTGGGTGACAGTGCATTCTTTAAATCATTGAATCTTTATCTCAACACTTTCAAATACAAAAATGCCGAAGCGCATAATCTGCGAATGGCTTTTGAACAGGTAACGGGCCAGGATCTTAACTGGTATTGGAACCAGTGGTATTTTGGCAGCGGCCATCCCATTTTCGAAATCAATTATAATTATGACGATACAAAAAATACTGCCCTTGTAATAGTGAAACAAGTACAGAACACCGGGAAAATATTTCGCATACCTCTGGCGATCGATGTGTATGAAAATGGTATCAAAAAACGTCATTCCGTCTGGCTCAATAATGAAACCGATAGTTTTTATTTCCCTTACGGCAAAAAGCCCGACCTCATCAATGTGGACGGAGATAAAATCGTTCTCTGTCAGAAGAAAGATGATAAAACACTGGAGAATTTTGTCTATCAATATAAATATGCTGGTCTCTATATGGACCGCCGCGAAGCGATAGAATATTGCGCCGATCACCAGGACAAGGAAGCAGCTCAGAATTTATTAAAACAGGCCCTGAAGGACCCTTATTTTGAATTGAGAAACCTGACGATGAATTCCATCGAAATGGATTCCCCCGTAATGAAAAAACTGGTGGAACCTGTTTTGCTGGATCTTGCCAGTAACGATCCGGACCGTACGGTTCAGGCGACGGCCCTTGGGTATCTCGCTAACTATAAAAATGCAGCCTATAAAGATCTTTTCCTGAAGAAAGCCACAGACTCTTCCTATTCCGTCGCGGGTAACGCACTGACAGGACTGAGTTATCTGGATGAAGAAAAAGCAACACAACTTGCAAATGAGTTTTCGAAATTTCCGGCAAAAGGTGATTT
>DASXNJ010000147.1:0-2595 GCA_036495145.1 Puia sp. | reverse complement strand
ATGTTATACTGTAAAATTGCACGCCTTAGGGGCGTTTAAATCATTCAAAAAAGCATGGCGAAAAATTTATTGATCGTGGAGTCCCCGGCAAAAGCGAAGACAATTGAAAGAATTTTGGGGGAGGATTTTGAGGTAAAAAGTTGTTATGGCCATATTCGTGACCTGGAAAGAGCCGATATGGGTATAGACCTTAATAATAAATATAAACCGAGATATATCGTTCCGGAAGATAAGCAAAAGGTTGTCAAGGAATTAAAAAGTATTGCCAGGAAATCAGGCGAAGTCTGGCTGGCCACGGATGAGGATCGCGAAGGAGAAGCCATCAGTTGGCATCTTTGTGAAGTATTGGGTCTGGATCCTAAAATAACCAAACGTATCGTTTTTCACGAAATTACCAAACCTGCCATAGAAACAGCCGTTCTGAATCCAAGAACGGTGGATATGAACCTGGTAAACGCACAACAGGCCAGACGTATACTGGACCGTATCGTAGGTTTTGAACTGAGTCCTGTACTCTGGCGGAAAATGAGTATGAAGAATAATCTAAGTGCCGGCCGGGTTCAGAGTGTCGCCGTAAGGATTATTGCAGAAAGAGAAAGAGAAATCAACGCTTTCAATGCCCAGAGTACATTCCGTATTGAAGCTTCGTTCTCAGCACAGGATATATCCGGAAAAACGGTTGTATTTTCTGCCGAAGGCAAAAAATATTCGGATGAAAAAACAGCCGATGTTTTTTTACAGAGTTGTCTGAATGCCTCATACACTGTTACTGATATCCAGATTAAGCCAGGCAAGAAATCACCCGCTGCACCATTTACAACATCTACTCTGCAACAGGAAGCTTCGCGTAAACTTGGATATGGTGTAAGCCGTACTATGTTACTGGCTCAAAAACTATATGAAAGCGGTAAGATCACATATATGCGAACGGATAGCGTGAGCCTGAGTGATACAGCTATGGAAAGTCTGAAAAACGAAATCAACAGCAAGTACGGAAAAAAATATTACCAGAAACGGGCTTTCAAGAATAAGAATGAAAATGCACAGGAAGCTCATGAAGCGATCCGTCCCACATATATGGAAAATGATACGGTGGAAGATGCCGACCTCCGTCGTCTGTATGAATTGATCTGGAAACGAACCATGGCTTCCCAAATGGCAGATGCAGAACTTGAAAAAACCACTGCTGTTATTCAGATCTCCACCAATAAAGAAGAATTAAAAGCGAGCGGCGAGGTTTTGAAATTTGACGGATTTTTAAAAGTTTACAGAGAAGACCGGGATGATGACGACATAAACGAAGAAGAAAATCAGGAGGGCATGCTACCGCCTTTATCGGTAAATCAAAAACTATCTTTTCTGGAAATGCGCGCCACGGAACGCTTCAGCCGCCCCCTGCCCCGGTATACTGAAGCATCATTGGTAAAAAAACTGGAAGAACTGGGTATCGGAAGACCATCAACTTATGCGCCTACTATTTCAACTATTCTCAAAAGAGGATATGTTGAAAAACGTGATAAGGAAGGTGTAGTACGAAATTTCAGAGTGCTGAAATTAAAAGGAAATAAAATCAGCAAAATTTCCGAACAGGAAACAACCGGTGCGGAAAAATCAAAATTATTTCCAACTGATCTTGGGCTCGTGGTGACCGATTTTCTCAAGTTATATTTTGATGACATCATGGACTACAATTTCACGGCGCGAATTGAAGCCGAATTTGATGAAGTCGCCAGCGGCAAGATCGAATGGAATAATATGATCGATGATTTTTATATCCCGTTCAAAAAGGATGTCGAAAATACGATTGAAACAGCCGAGCGCATCAGCGGAGAAAGAGAGTTGGGAGTAGATCCCGTGTCGGGCAAAAAACTCCTTGTACGTATGGGTCGTTACGGACCAATGGCTCAGATCGGTGAACAAAACGATGAAGAAAAACCGAGGTTCGCAAAATTAAAAAATACCCAGAGCATTGAGACCATCAATCTCGCAGATGCACTTGAATTATTTAAACTTCCCCGCAACCTGGGTCCATTTGAGGGAGCTGATGTAACCGTGAGCATCGGTCGGTTTGGACCCTATATTGCCCACGACAAGAAATTCTATTCGCTTGGAAAAGAATTTGATCCTTATACGATCAGTTTTGATGATGCCATTCCCATCGTAGTAGAAAAAAGGGCTGCCAAGGAACAAAGGACGATCAGGGTATTTGAGAAAGAGAAAATTCAATTACTTCGCGGACCATACGGACCTTACATAAAACAAGGACTTCGCAATTATAAAATTCCCAAAGAAAAACAGGATCTGGTGGAAACACTTGAATTGCCTGAAATCAAGGCCATCATCGAAGATGTAAAAGCAAATCCCCCTAAAAGAGTTCCGAAGAAAAAGAAATCCTGATAAGATTTTTAGAAATCCTGCGTTATCCAATTAGAGCAGGCACATTCTTTCCGGAAATAAACATCCGGAAAGGATTTGTGGATAAGATTGTCATTGCATTTTTTTTAACTTCTGCGATATTCATCCCGTTAACCCTGACTGTATACCGCCGGAAGAAAAAATCATCCACCCCATGCAGGAATCAAAAGAAATAAAAGC
>DASXNJ010000146.1:0-5084 GCA_036495145.1 Puia sp. | reverse complement strand
CAAATGGGCCTGGTAAAGCGATAGATAGATGTTGTTCCAACTGAAGTCACCCTGCTGTCTGTAGTTGCGGGGAAAGGACCGCCGTGTACCATCGCATGGCAGACTTCAACTCCCGTAGGAAATCCATTCATGATTACTCTGCCTACTTTTTGAGTCAGAAGGTCTATCAGTTCTTTTGCTATCGGGTAATCCTTCTCTGTGGCGTGAATAGTTCCGGTTAGCTGACCCGGCATGATTTCAGCTAATCGGAATAATTCATCGAAGTTGTCTGCCAGCACGGCGATCGTAGACGGGCCAAACAACTCTTCGAAGTAATCAGGATTTTGCATAAGATGGCTGGCACGTACTTTTATCATATTTGGCTTAAAATCTGTTTCTGCAGTCTGGGTAAGCACTGCCACTCCATTCATTTTATGTTGTCTCTCGAGTCCCGATTTATAAGCATTCGCTATTCCTTTTGTAAGCATGGGATGAAGTGATGTTGCAGAAATTCCAGCGACCACATTCTGTATAAACAATTTGCTTTCCTCATTATCGATCAGAATGCATAATCCAGGATTGGTGCAAAACTGACCGGAGCTCATGGTTACCGACTGGCCAAACTGCAATGCGAGGGATTCTCCGCCTTCTTTTATTGCGTCGGGCAAAAAGAATATGGGATTCACACTCCCCATTTCGGCATATACGGGTATGGGATCAGGTCTGCGAACGGCCAAATCATATAATGCTTTTCCGCCCCTGAAAGATCCGGTAAATGCAACGGCTTTTATAAATGGATGTGTAACCAGAAGTCCGCCTGTTTCATGAGACAGTCCGTGGAGCATAGAAAAAATGCCCTCGGGCATTGATGTTTCCTGCGCAGCTTTCGCAATGGCAGTTCCAATCAACTGGCAGGTGGCCGGATGTGCGGGATGTGCTTTGAAGACAACCGGACAACCCGATGCCAGAGCGGCAGTGGTATCGCCTCCCGCCACTGAGAACGCAAGTGGAAAATTGCTCGCCCCAAATACTGCCACCACGCCGATTGGTATTTGTATTTGCAACATACCAGGTCTGGCCGCAGGTTTTCTGTCAGGCAATGGCTCATCAATAATTTCTTTATTCCATTTTCCATCAAGCAAAAGTTGGGCAAAGAGTCTTAACTGGCCGGTTGTCCGGTTCCTTTCTCCTGTAAGTCTTGCTACTGGCAGCGCAGTTTCTTCATTAATTATTTTCAGCAAATCATCACCTAATGCTTCTATATTGTCAGCAATCGTGTTTAAGAATAAACTTCTTTGTGATGGACTGGTTTTTCTGTATGCAGTAAATGCATGATTTGCCAATTCAATACTTTCGTTTATTTCAGATTTTGTCGCATCTCTAAATGCAGGCGGCAAAGGCTCACCGGTATAAGGATTATAGCCATGAAACAATTCACCGTTTGATAGTACGTTGCGGTATCCGATAATTTGAGAAGGAAGGATTTCCATCAGGCTACAATATTTTTTAGCTCTCCGATATGGTCAATGCGTATGATGATAACATCGTCGCTTTGAAGCGTAAAATCGTTTGGTGGCACCAGGCATGTTCCGGTCATTAATAAGCAACCGAATGGGAAAGTACATTCACGGAACAGGAATTCGACCAGTTCAGTATGTCCCCGTTTCATTTTGTTTATTGCAATTTCATCAGCAAACATGGTTTTACCAGCTCTGATGATCTGCATATTGATTTTCGTTTCCGGAGGAATAGGAGTAGACGGGATGTAAACACAGGGACCAATAGCTGCGGAGCCATCATAACTTTTTGCCTGAGGAAGATAGAGCGGATTTTCTCCTTCAATACTCCTGCTGCTCATGTCGTTTCCTATCGTATATCCAATGATATTACCCTTGTTATTGATGACCAGTGTGAGTTCAGGTTCAGGAACGTTCCAGGTAGAATCTTTCCTGATCCTGACGTTATCTCCAGGTCCTGCACAACGATAAGATGTTGCCTTAAAAAATAATTCAGGTCGCACGGCGTCATAGACCATATCATAAAAACTCCCACCACCGGCATCTTTGGATTCTTCCATACGTGCATCCCTGCTTCTTGTATAAGTTACACCTGCTGCCCAGATTTCCTGACTTTGAATCGGTGCCTGTATGATCAGATCGTTGAGGGGGTTTTTATTTTCCAATGGTTTAATACCAGACAGCCCCGTGCGAAGGGAATTATATAAATCAGGTTGGTTTATGAACGCATCCCAGGATTTGAATTCAGATGAATAGAGATTTCCTTCTGATTCGATAAATATTCCGGTCGTTGTTTTAAATGCTTTCATCTTCCTGAATTTCCAATTTAAATTCAATAGCGAAATTAGGCAACATACCTGGTTATACCAGTTTTGCCGGCAATGATTGCTTCATTCACCATCTGATAAAAAAGTGATATTTCAACGATCCCCGTTATTTTTTTGCTTTGAATTTGAATATTTTCCAGGTCGGGCCATTCCTGAAAATGACAATCAACCAAATGATTTCCGTGTCTGGTTAAAACAGGCTTGTCTTCTGTGTCCTGTAATTTGCGAACGGAAAAACGGCATCCGGGCAAAAGCGAATGCATGACCTTCTGGACGAAAACAACAGCCTGTGGAAGAACTTCCAATACAAGAGGAAATTTTGGATCCAGTTTTTGAACGAATTTGGATTCATCGCCTATGATGACAAATTTTTTTGCCATAGAAGCCAACAACTTTTCCATTGTATGGATTCCGGATCCACTCTTAAGCGCATTTAGCCGGCCATCGATCTGATCACAGCCGTCAAAATAGATGTCGAGTGTATCTGTGCGGGAAATATCATTTACCAAAACTTCTCTTTGCCGAAGAAATTCCAGTGTTTGAAGAGATGAAGTATACAGTCTGATCTCCAAACCGGCATTTATCTTGTCTGTCAGATATTCTGCCAGCAAACGAACAGTCGACCCATCACCCAAACCTACTGATGTGTTGCTTTTTACCATCGTACTGGCAATCCAGGCTGCTTCTTTTTTAATATCCATGATGAAAATGAAATTAGCATAATCCGGATGATTTTCTGCTACTTCAATTCTACAACATTGAAATAAATCATGGTCACTCAATCATCAGCTGCCGGGTTCAAAGCATAAAAAGACTTTTCCGTTTTTGAAAGTCCTTGTACTTGTGAGTTTTAAAGAAAGCATCTTTCCCATACCATGGAACATGGTTCTTCCATTACCAAGTGCCACAGGATTGACCATTATCTGATACTCATCAATCACTTTTTCCTGCGCCAGTTGGGAAATAATACTGCCGCTTCCCATGATAACCATTCCCGGACCCTGCTCCCGTTTCATCTTTCGTATTTCCGACACGATATCGGTCCTTATCAGTTTTGTATTATTCCACGACGCCTTTTCCATCGTTCTGGAAAATACAACTTTCTGCAGGTTGTTCATTGCGTTGGCTACAACAGGATCGTGTTGGTCTGCCACAGCCGTAGGCCAATAGCCAGCCATGAGATCATAGGTGATTCTGCCGAATAATAACTGACCGCCGCCGCTGGCATTTCCTGCCACAAATGCTGAATATTCAGGATCGTCATTTCCGGTATGTGCCCATCGGAAATCGCCGTTCTCGCCGGTAAAATATCCGTCGAGGGAAATGTGATTAAACACGATTAATTTTTGCATAAAATATTTTTTGAGGTTTTGAATTGAATATATAACAAGTGAGGATGAAGATATTGGACGTCCGAACGACTTCTTTTATGCCATTTGTATGCCATTTCTGCCGTTTATGAAATCCGGCAATCCTAAATAAATTATATTCAGGAAATGATTTACATTCAAATTTAACCCCTGCATATTATGAGAAAATTAACCGTATTATTTTTTGCCGCTTTACTGATTTCTGGTTTTACAACTTCTGCTTTTGCCCAGCTTCCCGCTATTCAGATTTTATCGAAAATCGATTCAGCCAGTCCCGAAGTCTCAGTAACCAAGCATTCTGTAACTATCGAAGGGAAACTCATTCATTATACGGCAACAGCCGGCACCATTGTTCTTAAAAATGAAAAGGAAGATTCTGTGGCGCTGCTGGGTTTTACAGCTTATGTGAAGGATGGTGAATCGGATGCCGGCAACCGGCCGCTTACCTTTGCCTATAACGGAGGTCCCGGTTCTTCATCCATGTGGCTTCATATGGGTGCGCTGGGTCCCCGCGTGGTCGTTACAAATGACGCAGGACTCACAGGACCCGCACCATATAAAACTGTTGACAATGCAAATTCGATACTGGACATTACAGATCTGGTCATGATCGATCCGGTAGGAACAGGATTAAGTCACCCGATTGGAAAGGCAACTGTAAAAGATTTCTGGGGCATTGATCAGGATATCAAATCAGTCAGTCAGTTTATAAAGCAATATATAACGGCAAATGATCGCTGGAATTCTCCCAAATATTTACTGGGTGAGAGTTATGGTACGATGCGGTCTGCCGGTGTTTCGGATTATCTTTTTGAAAGTATGGGCATTCAGGTAAATGGCGTGATCCTGGTATCCTCTGTACTGGATTTTCATACACTCACTTTCAAGGATGATCTGACCTATGAATTGTATTTACCCACTTACGCTGCAGTGGCCTGGTATCATAAGAAAATACCCAATACATCCAACGGACTGGAATCGTTTTTAACGGAAGTCAGGAGTTTTGCTTCCGGAGAATACGCGACCGCACTTAGCAAGGGCGACTTGTTATCGGATGCGGAAAGGGACCAGGTTCTGAACAAACTCGCGGCTTACACCGGTGTCAGTAAAGAGTATTGGAGCAAGGGCAATCTGCGATTGCGAGAAGAAGTGTTCACCGAGGAACTTTTACGGAATGAGCATCTAACGGTGGGCAGACTCGACGGACGTTATAAAGGAATCAACCAGGATCTCCTGAGTGAAAATTCACGGGATGATCCCCAGTCAACTCAAATCAGTCCGGCCTATATTGCTGCTTTCATGAATTATTTTTATACCGATCTGAAAGTGGACAAGAGACTGAATTATAAAATTAATGCTTATAACACCGAAGGATTCAAATGGGATTTCAA
>DASXNJ010000145.1:0-18642 GCA_036495145.1 Puia sp. | reverse complement strand
CGTAGGATTTTTCGTTAAACCTAAAAATTTATTAAAATGAAGAAAGTTTTATTTGTGGCCTTCGCAGGCCTCTGTGTTGCGTCGTCTCTGATGGGAACTTCTGCCACTAAAACAAAACATGCGGTGGCATTTAGTGCAATGGATACTGTCCCAAAACCTGATTCACCCAAGTACGCTATGATGCTGGATACCGTTCCAAAAAAACCGGATTCTCCAAAATTTGCCATGGTGATGGATACCGTTCCAAAAAAAGATACATCCAAATATGCAATGGTATTGGATACCGTTCCGAAAAAGGATACGTCTAAATATGCAATGGTATTGGATACCGTTCCTAAAAAGGATACGTCCAAATATGCAAGCCTGGCATATTATAAAATGGATACTGTTCCCAAAAAAGATACTTCAAAACTGGCAGGCTACGTAGCCATGAGATAACTCCAGGTTAAACCAGATAACAACAGGATCAACGACGGAAATATTTCTATCGTTGATTTTGTTGTTATAATAATTCACGCACGGTTATTAAATTCCCAGTTCTTTTTGAAAGCAGAAGGATTTTCGCCTACGATCCTGTTGAATAATTTATTGAAATAGGAAATGCTTTCAAAGCCCACCGCATAGCAGGTTTCAGTCACATTCTGATCCTGCATCAGTAGATTTTTTGCGCGTTCAATCCTGTATTGATTTACAAAATCGGTAAATGTCATATTGGTTTGCCTTTTGAAATACCGGCAGAAAGCCGGCGTGGTGAGATGCACTTTAGCTGCCACTTTATTTACATCAGGCCGCTCATCAAAATGGGCATCGATATATTCGTAGATGGCACCCATCCTGATTTTGTCTTTTAAAATAAAGGCCGTACTTGATAAATCATTATTTAAAATATTACGCTCTTTTGTATCGGCCAGTATCTTCAAAATATTGATTAATTCGATCAGTTGATCGAATGCACTAAGTGCATCCAGTTGTTTTAGTTTTTCGGCGACGATCTTTTTTGTTTCACCAAAAAATGAAATCCCATAATCTGCGTCCTTAAATAATTTATTGATCGAAGACAATTCAGGAGCAATACTGACGGCGGTTCCAAGGAAATCTGTTTTTAACTGGATAACGATTTGGTGATAATCACTTCGTAACCTGTAATCAAAATTCAGATGCGGAAGATTTCCACCCAGAAATACCAGGTCGCTGTTTGTATAACCGGATATATGAGTTCCGACATGACGAATTCCGGCATCGGCTTCTACATATACGAGTTCAATCTGCGGGTGATAATGCCAGAAAAAAGTGTTCTTTAACCGGGGAGAAAATATCTTGAATGACTTTCCTGGTTCGAATGCAATCTTCTCCAGTTGTATCTCATTCATGTCTTGAGTTATTAAATTATCCCCTATTAAGGTAGCAAATAAGTCAATACAGAGCAAATACTAGTCAATAGATGGGAGATATGGATCTTTATTCAGTTCTAGCTTTGTCATATTAAATCAAAGTATATGCAAAAAACGATGGCTCCCGCCCCGCCTACCATGGCTCACAAGGAAATCCCCGGAAATCCTTCCACTGCGAAATCAAGTCAGATAAAATTAAACGACCGCACGAATGGAGAGCCTCTTCGTTTGCTGAGTGAAGAAGACTGGGCTTTCTGGATAAAGAATGGTTATGTTATTATACGTAATGCGGTTCCCAGGGACCAGGTAAAAAAGCTGGCAGACTACCTCTGGGAATATGAGGATAAAAATCCGGATGATATCGACAGCTGGTATAAAAGGCCTAATGTGAAAATGGAAATGAAAGAATTAAATAATACCGGTATGGTGGAAATTTATAATCACCAGTATATGTGGGATAACCGGCAATTCCCCAAAGTACATCAGGCGTTCGCCGATATATGGGGAACAGAAAAACTTTGGGTTACCATTGATCGTGCAAACCTTAATTTTCCGCTAAAGCCCGGATTTGAATATAAAGGATTTATTCACTGGGATTATGATCCTGAAACAAAGCCCCAAAATGTGCAGGGTGTATTGGCACTGGCAGACCAGACAGATGAAAATATGGGCGGCTTTCAATGCATACCCGAATTGTACAGAACCTACGACACATGGAAACTGACACAACCCGAAGACAGGGATCACTATAAACCCGATACAGCAGGTTTTGAACTTGAAAAAGTAAAATTGGAAGCAGGTGATTTATTAATATTTAATAGTCTGGAACCACACGGAATCAGAGCCAATACGAGTAAGGACAAAGTCCGCATCGCTCAATATATTGCGATGATGCCTGCTCAGGAAGATAATGAAGAACTCGTTAACTGGCGGATCAGCAGTTGGAAAAATCGGGACGCCATGCAGGGATATGCGTTTCCGGGTGATCCGCTGGAAAGAGAAAAAAAGAATCCAGTAGCTGAGCTTTCGCCTTTGGGAAGAAAATTATTGGGAGCCGATAAATGGTAAAGAGAAACTTTTATTTTTCAACCAGTGTATTGTGTAACAATTCAGCCAGGGAATCGGCATGTTGATAAATAGCAAAAAGTTCGTTTCTGTTTAGAACCCTCAGCAGTACATTATTGTTAAATTCAATGCTTTTCATTAATTCATTCAACCCGGCCGTCGTCATGGAGACAGGCTGGGTTCTGTTCTCATCCAGTGAAAACTGTTTCAGAAAGTAAGCGCCCGAAAGAACAATGGCTGTTTGTCGCTCTGCATCCTGAACTTCTTTGATATGCTGGGTTTCGCTGTAATAAGCAAAGAGCCGGTTTTTCAGTTGAATATTTTTAATCAGGTGCAGGTTACCGGAACTTTTCAGATCAGTAAAACTGGCGTCACTGGAAATAAAATTAGGTCGGCCGAGGATGGCGCGCACATCATCCGAGACCTGGTTGTAGGAAATATTTTTATGGTCTGAAGATCTTGCATATCCCAATAGTTCGTTTCCTTTTTGTAGTAATGATTTCGTACTGGTCATCGCCTGTCCGAGTGATTGCAAATCTGATTCGACATCTGTTTGCAAATTTTTCAGATAGATTTGCTCCAAATGATTTTCCCTGCTGTTATCGCGCCATTCTTCCAGCGCCAGGGTTATGGAAATACCTAAAATAATAACGATCATTTCGATCAGATAGGCCGGCCACATTTCTTTGATCAGGCCCGAAACAGAATGTTTTTTGTGCGAAGCCGGAGGAGACTGGCTGGTGCCTGCTTCTCCTGGTATTTCAACCGGTTCATCTTCTTGGATCTTTTCTTCCATAAGCCTTAACCAGGACATTTTTTTATTTTCAATTTGAATGATCGGTTCACGTTCAAATTTAGCAAGAACATGATACTGCCAAAGCTTTATTCAAACTATTTCTTTCCTGTAAGGAACGGAAGACTGCGCACCCAGCCTCATAACAGAAATAGAAGCTGCGCCGACGGCAAACCGCAATGCTTTTTCCCAACCCATATTTTCGGTTATGGCTACCGTTATGGCACCATTAAATATATCTCCTGCGGCGGTGGTATCAAGCGCTTTTACAACCGGCGCATGGATCCTTATTTTTAAACCGGCATTTTGGAAAAAAGCACCCTGACTGCCCAGAGTTATGATCACATTCTCCACACCTTTCCTTAGAAAAATTTCAGCAGCCGCAGACAAAGTATTTTCATCTTTTATCTGTATTCCCGTTAAAAAAAATGCTTCCGTCTCATTGGGTGTTATCAGATAAAGATCCTTTAAAAGATCATCATCGAGTTTTTGCGCAGGGGCCGGGTTAAGTATGAGTTTCTGATGATTTAATCTGGCCATTTTTACAATATGCTTTATTGTCTCCAGCGGGATTTCCAATTGCAGCAGGATGACCGCTGCATCACGTAAGTTTTCAACTTTATCAATATCTGCCGGTAATAGATTGGCGTTGGCACCAGGTGCGACAACGATGCAATTTTCTCCTTCCCCATTTATGATGATGAGTGCTGTTCCGGATGGCCGGTTTTCATCAAAGAAAATATAATCAGTGTTTATTTTTTCTTTTTGAAATCCTTCCAGTGTTTGTTTACCGAAAATATCGTTACCCAGTTTGGCAACCAATGTTACATCTCCACCCAGTCTTGCTGCAGCGACTGCCTGGTTTGCTCCCTTGCCACCGGCATTCATAAAGAATTCACCACCTAATTTGGTTTCTCCGGGTAAGGGCAATTCATCGGTCTTAACGACCATATCAGTATTGGCGCTCCCAATTACAAATATTTTATCCATCGGCTGCTTTCGGTTGTCCATCAATTTAATGCATTTTTGAACAAAGCAGATATCGATATTAAAACTACATTTATAGAAGGGTCGGGAGCTCTTCACATATTCATTATAATGATTAATGGAAAATAAATTACTCAGAACTGCCCTGAGTCAGAGAATTCTTCCGGCAGTAACTTTTCATTCCGTGGAGGACGCTTTACCATTGGCAGAAGCCATGCTTCGTGGCGGGTTACGCGTGATGGAAGTCACCTTTCGTACATCGCCTGCGGCAGAAGCAATCCGGATCATCAGGAAAAATTTCCCGGAAATGTATGTCGGTGCGGGCACCTTGTTATCTATCATTCAACTGACACAGGCCAGGGATGCGGGTGCCCTTTTTGGCCTGGCTCCGGGATTCAATCCTGCTGTTTGCAAAACCGCTCTCGAATTTGATTTCCCTTTTGTACCGGGTGTGATGACTCCATCTGAAATTGAATCGGCCGCCGGAATGGGGTTCTCAATACTGAAATTATTCCCCGTATCCCAGGTGGGGGGTGCCCATTTTCTAAGGGCCTTAGAAGACCCATACCATTCGCTGCTAATAAAATTTATTCCGATGGGCGGCATATCTGTCAGCAATATGAATGAATATCTGCAACTGAAAAATGTGATTGCTGTGGGTGGCTCCTGGCTGGTTAAGGAAGAAATGTTAAGGGGAAGATATTTTGATCAGATTGCCAACAGGATAAAAGAAACATTACAACAAATTCACTAATGGCCCGGACATCTATTATTTATCATGGATAGATTTTTAAGTTGTGATTGGGGTACTTCAAATTTCAGACTCCGGTTGGTCAATATTGTTACAAGGGAAATATCCTTTGAATTCAAATCGGAAGAGGGGATTGCGGAAATATACAGGCAATGGCAGGCAACGGGCAGACCGGAAGAAGAAAGGATTGATTTTTACCGGAGGAAATTAAAAGATTCTATCTGCCGTTTATCTGCAGACATCGGGGGAAATATGCCGGTCATTATTTCGGGAATGGCTTCTTCATCCATCGGAATGATGGAAATGCCTTATCAGGAATTTCCATTCAGCTGGGACATCGCGCAATTTCCCATCAGAGTAATCAAAGGAGATGAAAAATTTTCTTATCCTATATATTTAGTGTCGGGTTTTAGAACAGAAGATGATGTAATGCGTGGCGAAGAGAGCCTGCTGCTGGGTTGCGATATTCTCGATGAGGATGAGAAAATATTTATTTTTCCGGGTACTCATTCCAAGCATGTATTCATAAAAAATAAAATGGGAATTGATTTCAAAACCTACATGACGGGAGAAATCTTTAAACTGCTCGCGGAAAAAAGCATATTGCATCAGTCGGTACAGGAAGGAAATGATGGAAAATCATTTGAAGAAGGCTTTCAGACAGGTATAATTGGTAATATTTTACACGGTACTTTTTTGGTCCGCACGAGGCAATTACTACTACACGCAAACCAGGTAAGTGGTTATCAATTTTTGAGCGGTTTACTGATTGGTACCGAACTTGGCCAGTTGAAGGGAATCAATTGCGCTGTATACTTAGTTTGTGGAGAACATCTGAAGCAGGCTTATCTTAGAGGTCTGGAATTAATGGATATAAAGAAAGAAATTATTTGCCTGAATGCAGATGAAATGCTGCTGAAGTCCCATTGCAAAATAGCCGGTCAACTTTTAAACAATAATCAATATGAAAAATAAACATTTGCCATTGATTCTTATTTATGTTGCCCTAATGGCTGCCTGTAACAACCAGCCTGCCGGAACAGAAAAAAAAGATTCAGTTACCTCAGTTCCTGCTGTGACCGAATCTCCCAGACATATCAGTATTCTGGATTCCGAAGCTCTGAATTTATTGGATTCCGCGGCCTCCATAGAAGTGGTTGCAGAGGGATATAAATGGACAGAAGGTCCGGTATACGTCAGTGACAGCGATTATCTGTTGTTTTCAGATGTTCCTGCCAATAGAATTTATAAATGGAAACAGGGAACTGGTGCGGGTATTTATCTTGAACCTTCCGGTTATACGGGTACTGTTCCGAAAGCAAAAGAACCCGGCTCCAATGGCCTCGTGATTGATAAAAAAGGAAGACTCGTATTGTGTCAACAAGGCAACCGGCAGATCGGGAGGATGAAATCTTCATTAAACGAGCCAAAGCCTGTTTTTGAAACGATTGTTTCTAATTATCAGGGCAAGAAATTTAATAGCCCCAATGACGCGGTGTATGCGGCCAATGGAAATTTATACTTTACTGATCCACCTTATGGTTTGGAACAGGGTATAAAAGACAGTTCCAAAGAAATCCCCTTTCAGGGAATATATCTAGTAAAACCCGGTGGCAAAGCATTGCTTTTTTCAGATAAGGTTTCATATCCAAATGGTATCGCGCTTTCTCCCGACAACAAAATTCTTTACATATCCAATTCGGATGGTGACAATAAAGAGTGGACCAAATATGAGTTAAACGATCAGGGATTGATTGCAAAAGAATCCGTTTTTTATCATGTATCAGCGGACGAAGGAAAATTACCCGGTAGTCCGGATGGGATGAAAGTAAATGCCCAGGGATACATTTTTGCCAGCGGTCCGGGCGGCATTTGGGTTTTTAATCCTGCTGGAAAAGTGCTCGCCAGAATTTACACCGGAGAACTCACATCCAATTGTTATATCGATCAGGTGCATCATATGCTCTATATGACCTGTAAATCTTATGTCATGAGAGTAAAATTAAAACCAAAAATCTGATGCATTATTTTATTGACTCTAATTCGATATGGTGTTGAATGCCTTCCAGAACCCCTTTGGCCAGCGGATTTTTTGTAAAATAAATTAATTTATTTTTTCTTAAATCTTCCAACTCCGGACTATAATTGGATACTACAATTCCGTTTGTTTTCGCATTTAGCATATCCTCATCATTACCACTGTTTCCTGCGGTAATGAACCGTTCGAGGGGAACTTTCCATTTGTAGCTGAGGTAGCGTACGGCACTTCCCTTACTGGCCCGAAATGGCAGCAGGTCCAGGTAATGGTTTTCAGTTAGTATTATTTTGGCCCTCAGTTTACGGTCATCAAGAAATTTATAAAGATTGGCAAGGTCATCTTCATTAAAATGTTCATCAACATAATAACTGAGTTTGAAACGCCACTGGGCATCCGGTTCCTGTAAGTGAATACCGGGAAAACCAGATAATGCCCGTTCCAATTCATTTCTTTTCCAGAGATAATCAATATGACTTTCCCATCCTTTATCCGGAATAAATTTGCTCGTATAATAAATTTCTGAGCCCGCAGAACAAATCAGAATATCGGGCTTTGGAAGATCGTATTCTGCAAAGGCCTGTTCCGTTATATGGCGGTTTCTGCCACTTGCCACACCAAATGCCATTTTAGAACTATTGTGTATAATCCATTCCTTAAATTCTTTCAACCCGTTTGAATTATTGCCTTCTATGAGGGTTCCATCAAGGTCAGAAATGATGATCATTTCTGCATTCGCCAGCCTTTTACCGTAAGCAGTCTTATTTTTAGCGCCCGGGGTCTCATTGCTCTTTTGCACGAATAGCTCATTTAATACTTCTATATATTTATTTGCATAAGAGTTCCATGAATATTGCTGACTGGTTCCAACAATGCCATTCGTGGAATATTTTTCCCACAAAATCTGATCGGCAATAATTTTTTTGAGTGCCTCTGCTATAGCTTTGGGGTTTTCCACGTCTACAAGCAACCCGTTTTCAACCTGCTCCAAAATCTCTTTCGGCCCGCCGGTTGGTGAGGCTATTACAGGCAATCCGCAGGCGGCGGCCTCCACAATCGTCAATCCAAAATTTTCTCCCGGGGTTGCGTTTATAAAGACGCCCTTTTTACGCGCAACGATGCGGTATATTTCGGGCACTTCCAGTTTGGGATCATTTTTTTTGGGAATGGCCATTTTGCCATACAGATCATATTTGTCAAGCAGCAACAAGAGATTCTTTAGTATGTCCTGCTCTTCCTCGGGCATTGTGCTGATGTCTTTACGGACACCGGCAAAAATGGCCAGATTAGCCATTGCCTGTAATTCCTTATCCTGTCCGTAGGATTGAATAATTGCTTCAAAATTTTTGCGTTTATCCGCCCTTCCAATGGAAAGGATCAATGGCTTTGCAGGGTTGAACAGGAATCGCTCGATATCTGAATTCACCCGGTAAATAGCCCGTTCCTGCTCTATGGACATCTTGAATGATGGCATATCGAGCCGGTAAAAAGGGTAGAAAATTTCCAAATTCACGCCGGGTGGAATCACTTTGAATTTTGCCGACTTCACATGATCATATAGTGAATACTGCGTATCAATATTATGCTGGGTACTTTCTATAAAAACATCGGCAGTCTGCAGAATATTTTCTTCCACAGCGATCCGCCGGTTCATATTGAATTTTTCATTGATTTTTTCAGACGACATTCCTTCCTGCATCAGGATTTTTTTCTTGTTCCTGCCGAGTGAATGACCGGTGGCGAGAAACGGGATCCCATATATCTCACTTACCTGACTTGCCAGATAGTTACCATCAGCATAGTGACCGTGTACCACATCAGGGAAATCTGCCTCCTGATCAATAAAGCGTATCGTTTTATCGATAAACTCATCCAGATGATCCCATAGAGTTTCTTTTGGCCGGTAGGAATTACCACCACAGCACATCCTGATAATCCGTGCTTTTTCATTGATTATCTCAACCTCTCTTTCATAGGTTGCCGATACCCTCCTGTCAATGATCCGCCGGGTAAAAAGATCCACTTTCCGGACCTGTGGGTGAAGAGAGAGACTTTCTATTAATTCCAGTACATATTTTACCTGGCCGCCGGTATCCTTGTCCCTGCCAATTTCCGGATCATTATGTCTGATCAGCCCATGGGGGCTGAATAATTGTATGTAATATTCCTTCATTGTTTTCTTTTTTGCACTAGTTTGACATTTGCAGGTCATCCAAAATCAGTCCAAAGGAATATTTTTACTTTTTTTTAAATGGATAAAAACGATTATGTATTCAGGATCGGGATTTAGTGATTGGGAAATAGGCGATATCACGGTTATCATACACAAGGGCATTTATCATTTGTTTCACCTGATTATACCAAATCATGATTACATCGCACACGCGGTATCAAGGGATGGTATCTCCTGGAAAAGAGTGAACAATGCATTATTTGTTGGTAATCCGGGTGAGTGGGATGATGATATGCTTTGGACCATGCATGTGATAGAAGTGGGTGATAAATTCGAAATGTATTATACCGGATTACAACGAAAGGACCGCGGTGTAATTTCAAGAATCGGGTATGCGGAATCAACCAACCTGGTGGATTGGAAAAAAGATCGGAAAGCTATTTTCCCCATTGCACCAGAGGGATTTTTTTATGAGACTTCGGAAGCCAATCCCAGAAAATGGCTGAGTTTTCGTGATCCCTTTAGAATAGAATATAAAGGAGAAATCTACCTGATTGTTGCCGCCCGGACGGTCACGGGCCCTATATCCCGGCGCGGATGTGTAGGCATAATAAAAATCACCGACGACCAGGTTGAACCCATGCCCCCGTTGTTATATCCAATGGTGTATGATGACATAGAATGTCCCTGTGTTTTCGAGTTAAAAGGACATTATTATATACTGGGATCTATCAGAGAAGATATCAAGATACGTTATTGGTTCGCGAAAGATTTTTTTGGAGAGTATCATTCTTTTCATGCAGACGTATTGTTACCCCAGGGAAATTATGCTGCCCGCACGGTGCAGGATGGGAAACATTTACTGGTATATAACTTTTTTTACGCCTACGGAAAAATAGATACACACCGCGTATTGCCTCCGCCCAAAGAGTTGGAAACAGACGACCGCGGAAGGCTTGTATTAAAAAGTTACTACCGATGGGAAAAGATGGTCATAAAAACAATTCCGCAGTCAGCATTCGGTCCGGTGAAATGCCTGCTGGAAAATCCAACCGCTTCTTCAACCATCGAACCGGATAAATGGACCTGTGGTGCGAGAAGTGGTTACGAAATTTTTTGTTTTGAGAAACCTTCATCCAGTTTTATTTGGGAAGGATTACTAACAGTAGAGGGAATGGGGAAACTCGGATTGGTCAGCGATATTGACCAGGATGGAAATGGGTATTTTATATCCTTCGATGTTTCCAACGGACTGGTCAATATCAGGACCTGGGGATTTAACCCATTGAATAGTCGTCAGAATTTTGTTTTTTATGATATTCAGTCTGGAATATTTACCGTCAATAAAGAAAGATCTTTTTATTTCAGACTGATCAGTTACGGTAATTATATTGAGCTCTCCATCGATGGATTTGTAAAGCTCACTTTAATGGACTACACATTTACAGGAAATAGTATCGGTCTGTATTCTGCCTCTTCCGTTATTTCATTACAAAATTCCAAAGTAATGATATTGCCCAACCCTCCCGGCGAATATGCCAGCCAGGAAGAAACGCAAAAGATAACGGAATGAGAAAGCCTCCCACCAAAGGAGCGGCGCCCGGAAAATTTTAAAATAGTCGCTGCATCCATTATCTTGGCATTTGCCAATACAGAAAATGACGGAGGCAGATTCTGGTGGGCTTGAGAAGAATTAGTGACGGATTATAATAAGACTATTCCCAAATAATTTCTTCAGATTGACCATTAAACGAAATGCAAGATTCTATTTCATAACTTCCATCGTCGGAAGCCAATTTGATACAGAATATCTTTTTGCTTTCTTGGGGCAATTCAATAAAATTTAAATTTCAATAAATTTCTTCTATCTGAGCTGGTTCCCTGATTATCGCTTATTAATTCATACAAAATACATGAAATTTAAATACCTAAATACGGCGAATGCGTCATATTCTTTTTTGCTGATTATATTCGTGTTTTTTATTTCCCCGTCTTCGGCCAACGCCCAGGCTATTTATGTAAGTCCTGCTGACGGACATGAAGTGGCATCAGGCACCAAGGCAGACCCTCTGAATACGCTGGGAAAGGCGGTAGCACTTGCAAGTACTTTTTCAGGCCGGGAGCCGGTCACCATCAAACTGGAACCAGGCCTCTACGTATTGGACAAACAGATTTTGATCAATCCGTTTCCCGGGATAACAGACACCGTTCAATATACCATTGAAGCGCAAATCATGCCGGATGATACCAGCTGGCAACCTGCCAAGATGCCGGTGATACAATCTGTTTCGGCTAATAACAAAGATTACGGGCACTTTAATCATTGTATCGGCTTCCAGGTCGAAAGGAATAATGTTTGTTTCCGGGGTCTGAAGTTTATCGGAAACGCCAATACTTCAGTCGACTATTTTTATGTGATCGAACGGCATAACCCAGAGCTGGATGGTTTGAGCATATCACAATGTTATTTTATAGGAGATAAGAATGCAGCGCCGATACAAGGCGGCCTTTTTGTGCAGGGCGGGGATTTCAACGTAGATCATTGTATTTTTTATGGATGCAAAAATGCTATCTTAACGTTTGCAGGAATAAAGAACTTTTCACTTACTCATTCCATCATCTATGGCTCTTATGAAGGTGCATTCTGGTATGGTTATAATCAAACAGCAGATGTACCGTTTACCTTTCGGGATAATATTGTCGCCGCTTGCAATTATTTTTTTGTAGGGTATCGGGGAATCCATGACAATTACAGTTTTAGTAACTCACTTATTACAGATAACCGGTATTACATGGGTTTTAACGGAGAACAGATAAAGCCTGATATGGAAAATAAACCGAAAGAGGATCATATTGTCAAATCAGGAACAGTGTTCTTAAACGAAGTCACGCTTTCGGGAACGCCAAGCGATTACCTGCAGCCTTCACCTGTTTCCGCAGGCAGGGATATCGATGCAGGTATTTTCAAAAAATTATTTAAGGGTAATCATTATCCTTAGAGACTGATTATTCAATGGTTAGCAATCTATTTGATAAACGCAAGTGATTAATTTCACAATCAGAAAATTTCTAAATAAATACAAGCTGTCCGAAAGTTGTCCAGAACAGCTTGTAACTAATTGAAAATAAATATAAAAAGTCGGGACGACTGGATTCGAACCAGCGGCCTCTTGCACCCCATGCAAACGCGCTACCGGGCTGCGCTACGTCCCGAACTTAATGCAAATTGTTATCTGTCCGGTATCGGGGGATGCAAATCTAAGATAAAAACCCATTGCCAGAAAATGGATTCGTTTGTATACCTTATCTTCGCGCAATTCCTTATAGATGAAGCTGCTAATCAAACAGGCTTGCATTACTGACCCCCTCTCTTCCCATCACGGAACCATTCAGGATATTTTAATAGAAAACGGCATCATCCGTGATATTTCACCATCTGTTTCAGAAAAAGCGGATCAGGTAATTGAAATGAACGATTTGCAGGTCAGTCCGGGATGGGTTGACATATTTTCCAATTTTGCTGATCCCGGTTATGAGTTCAAGGAAACGTTGGAAACAGGCGCTGCGGCCGCTGCTGCCGGTGGATTTACGGATGTGTTTTTGATTCCTGACACGAAACCGGTTACCGATGGCAAATCGCAGGTAGAAGTTATCCAGCATCGGAATAACGGTTTACCCGTCACCATACACGCCATCGGTGCCATAACAAAAAATTTAGAGGGCCGTCATCTCGCTGAAATGTACGATATGCAAAACAGTGGCGCTGTGGCATTTTCCGATGGCCTGCATCCGGTGCAATCATCCGGTGTACTGGTAAAGGCGCTGCAGTACATAAAAGCATTCAATGGAGTAATTATTCAGATCCCTGATGACACCAGTATCTCTCCCAACGGACTGATCCACGAAGGAATCATTTCTACACGACTTGGTTTACCGGGGAAACCGATGATGTCGGAGGAACTTATTATTGCACGCGATATAAAACTGGCCAGATACACAGAATCCCGAATTCATTTCACCGGTGTCACATCACCCAAGTCAATTGAATATATACGCCGCGGTAAAGATTCCGGAGTAGAAATCAGTTGTTCGGTAACACCCTATCATCTTTTCTTCAGCGATGATGCGCTCACCGATTATGATACAAACCTGAAAGTGTACCCACCTCTTCGTACCAGATCAATTGCCGAACAGCTAAGACAGGCAGTTCTGGATGGCACCATTGACTGTATCGCATCACATCATTTGCCTCATGAATATGACAGCAAGATCCTGGAATTTGAAAATGCGAAGTTTGGAATGGCCGGACTTGAAACTGCATATGCCGTTGTTCAAACCCTGTTGCCCGATTTATCGGCAGAAAGAATTTATGCTTTATTCGGTGGAAACGCACGCAGAATATTCAATCTGGACTCCAGTGTGATTGAAAAAGGCAAAACATGTAATATGACCCTTTTCGATATGGGATTTGAATGGAAATATGATGTCACGAAAACGGTCTCCAAGTCCAGAAATTCGGCGTTTTACGGTATTCAGTTGAAGGGTAAGGCGATTGGAATCATTACAAAAGGGGAACTTCACCTGAGTAATTAAAAGACCAAACAAAACTTCAGATATGGAAAAGAAATCATCTGATTATTTAGTCAAAGGCCTGATGTTGTCGCTGGTATTAATCGTAGTGAGTCTCATCGGTCAATTTGCGCATCTTAGTTTCGAATCCTGGTTTAAGTGGCTCTCAACCATAATCCCCGTCGTCGCTATCATTGTTTTTTGTATTCAATATGCAAAACAACAAAATGGTGTTACGTTTGGAAAATCCTTTGGATATGGGTTTAAAATATCTCTGGTTGTTTCCGTTATCATGGTTATGTATTCTCTTCTGTCTTTTTATGTCATATTTCCGGAACTGGTTGATCAGATCCTCACAAAAACAAGAACTGATTTGCAAGCTGCAGGTAAACCCGATGACCAGATTGATGCAGCTGTCACAATAACAAAAAAATTCCTGCAACCCACGCTGCTTTCAATCTTCGTTTTTCTGGCCACACTTTTTTTCAATACCATAGCGTCTTTACTTGGTGCTGCTTTTTCAAAGAAATCTGAACCGGATGTTTTTAAAGACAATACTTAGTTGATTTCTTAAATTATTCCAATGACCCCGGTATCAAAATATACGATCGGATTGCGCTATGGTATCATTACCGGGTCGTTATATTTCATTTTACTTTTTTGTCGCTATAAAATCTTTGCCTCCAATCCACGCTACTTTGTATTATCAGCGGTTATAAGCTACTTCTTCATACTGATAATGTATTTATTTACGGGCATTGCCAGAAAGAAAGAACTGGGAGGATTTGCCCACCTGAAAGACATATTTACTTCTGTATTTATTGTTATCCTGCTTACAGAACTGGTATATATCATTTTCAATATTGTCTATTTTAATATAGTGGATCATTCATTCTGGAAAAATTTCCAGGCATCAACACTACTTCAGCTGCAAAAAATACAAACACTGCAGGAACAGATTGATCAGCAGATGAAAAATTTTAAGGAAATGGAGATACAAACGAGCCCGGCCAATCTGATAAAGGGGTACGGTATCAGCGTGGTGATCGATTGTGTTTTCGGATTGATCTTTGCAATCATTCTGCGAAAACCAAATCCGGCCGTTAAAAATATTATTGAAGACCCCAAGTTATAATCTGTATGGATATATCCGTTATAGTGCCTTTGTTAAATGAAGAAGAATCACTTCCTGAACTGGTCGCATGGATAGGTCGTGTGATGGCTGCCAATCAGTTTAGTTATGAAGTTATTCTGGTGGATGATGGCAGTACCGATTCATCCTGGTCTGTCATAGAATCCCTGCATGCACAAAACAATTGCATAAAGGGTATCCGGTTCCAAAGGAACTATGGTAAGTCGGCTGCCCTGAATGAAGGATTCAGGTCCTGCCAGGGCGACGTTGTCATTACGATGGACGCAGATTTGCAGGATAGTCCGGATGAGATACCTACCCTTTATCAGATGATTGACCGGGGTGGATTTGACCTGGTCAGCGGGTGGAAAAAACTGCGGCATGATCCGCTTTCCAAAACAATTCCTTCCCGATTTTTTAACTGGGTGACTTCCAAAGTATCAAAAATTGAGTTGCATGATTTTAACTGCGGTTTGAAAGCTTACAGGAACCGGGTTGTAAAAAGTATTGAAGTTTATGGTGAGATGCACCGTTATATTCCATTAATAGCAAAATGGTCAGGATTTAAAAAGATTGGTGAGAAAGTTGTAGAGCATCATGCCAGAAAATATGGTGTGTCCAAGTTTGGAGTGGGTCGCCTGATTACCGGGGGGCTGGATCTGGCCTCCATTTTATTTGTCGGTAAATATGGTAAAAGGCCCATGCATTTATTCGGAACCTGGGGCATATCTTGTTTTCTTTTTGGATTTTTAGTTTCGTTTTATTTAATGCTCTCGAAAATATTTTTTGATAAAACGGGGTTTACCCAACGACCGCTTTTCTTTTTGGCATTGGTAGCCATGGTAATTGGTACGCAATTATTTGTAACCGGTTTCATTGCGGAATTGATTTCACGGAACGCTCCAAACCGAAACGCATACCTGGTTGAAAAGAGAGCCGGATTATGAAAATTGTAATTATCGGACCAGCCTGGCCGCTTCGCGGCGGGCTTGCGAGTTTTGACCAGCGCTTGTGCAAAGCGTTCATGGATGAGGGCCACCTTTGTTCAATTTATTCCTTTTCGCTGCAGTATCCTGGATTTCTTTTTCCCGGTAAAACACAGTTTTCTTCCGATCCACCCCCCATGAGTATTGAAATACATCCAAATATAAATTCTGTTAATCCAATCAATTGGTTGGTGATTGGTAATCGTTTGCGGAAAGAAGCTCCTGACCTGGTTGTAGTGAGATATTGGCTGCCATTTATGGGGCCGGCGTTGGGAACAATTTTAAGAAGAATACGCAAAAATGATAAAACAAAAATTGTTGCCATTACTGATAATGTATTACCTCATGAAAAAAGGCCGGGGGACAAATCATTTACAAAATATTTCCTGCGCAGTTGTGATGCATTTATTACCATGAGTGATGCCGTCATGACTGACCTCAGGAAGTTTGAAAAAGAAAAACCGGCCAGCACGGTCATTCATCCGCTATATGATAATTTCGGAGAAATCATTACGAAAGAAGCGGCCAGAAGGTTTTTAAAAGAAAGGCTGGGTCTTCACATTTATGAGAATGAGAAAATTCTATTATTTTTTGGATTCATCCGTAAATATAAAGGATTGGACATACTGCTCAGGGCGATGGCCGAGCCGGTTATCAGAGAATCGGGTATTCGTCTACTGGTTGCGGGAGAATTTTATGAAGACAGTGAAACATATAACAGGCTTATAAAGGAGTTAAATATTTCAGAAAAATTGATACTGAAAACGGACTTTATTCCCGATGGGGAAGTTCAGTATTATTTGTGCGCAGCGGACGCCGTTGTACAACCCTACCGGCATGCAACGCAAAGTGGTGTTACTCCTCTCGCCTATCATTTTGAAAAGCCGATGATTGTTTCCAATGTGGGAAGCTTTTCGGAACAGGTTTTGCACGAACAAACAGGTCTGGTTACTGAGGCAGAGCCCGCATCTCTGGCAAAGGCCATTGTGCGATTCTATGAATTAGGAGAACAATATTTTATTCCTCATCTTCGTATGGAAAAGAAAAAATATTCCTGGAAAAACCTGGTAAATTCCATTCTCGGATTATCCCATGATATACAGAAGTAAAGCACCTCTTCGCATCGGTCTGGCTGGCGGCGGTACGGACGTAAGTCCATACAGTGATCTTTATGGCGGCGCCATTTTAAATGCCACTGTTTCCCTGTATGCATATGCGAATATAGAAATTCTCGATGCTGAAGAAGTACATTTCGAATCCATCGACTATAAAACAAAACAAATCATCCGTAAGGGATCCCCTGTTGAATTTAATGGCGTACTTGATCTGCACAAAGGCGTTTATGACCGGATAAGAAAACAATATACCGGTATGCCTGACGGCTTTAAACTCTCAACTTTTGTTGATGCACCTGCCGGTTCGGGTCTGGGGACTTCTTCTACGCTCGTCGTTGCCATTGTAGGTGCATTCGCGGAAATGTTGAAACTTCCCTTGGGTGAATATGATATTGCCCATCTGGCATATGAAATTGAACGCAAGGATTTGAAAATGGCGGGTGGTAAACAGGATCAGTATGCAGCTACTTTCGGTGGAGTCAACTATATGGAATTTTATGATGACGAAAAAGTGATTGTAAATCCGCTGAGGGTAAAACAACAATACCTTTTTGAACTGGAGAACAACCTCCTGTTGTATTATACTGCTACCAGCCGCGAATCAGCGAAGATTATAACACAACAAAGCCAGAATGTAGTAGATAAAAAGACCGCGTCTATTGAGGCCATGCATCAGCTGAAACAACAGTCGCAACGTATGAAGGAAGCGCTTTTAAAGGGCAGGCTTCATGAGATAGGCGAAATTCTGGATTTTGGTTTTCAGCAAAAGCGACGAATGGCAGAAGGTATTTCCAATGACCGGATGGAAGAAATTTACATGGCTGCGAAATCAGCTGGAGCAACAGGAGGAAAGATTTCAGGAGCCGGCGGAGGTGGTTTTATGATATTTTATTGTCCGGGTAATACAAAATTTCAGGTAATGGCGAAGCTCAGTGAATTTGGCGGCCATTGTAAATCCTATCAGTTTGTAGATCATGGTCTGACCACGTGGACCATTTAATTTTATTATATGATTGACCATATTAGGAAAATAATCAATGCATCGATCGCCGTAAAGCAACAATTGCTTTTGGATGAAACGATGTTGAAAACGACAAACGACGTTGTGAATGTAATCGTAAAAGCTTTCAAACTTGGGAATCGCGTTTATTTTGCGGGAAATGGTGGTAGCGCAGCTGATGCGCAGCACCTGGCGGCTGAATTTTCGGGAAGATTTTATACTGACCGGCTGGCCCTGCCGGCTGAAGCACTGCATTGTAACACTTCGTATCTCACCGCGGGAGCCAATGATTATAGCTTTGATGAAGTCTATGCCAGGTTAATCAGAGGTATTGCTTTGCCGGGGGATGTGCTGGTTGGTTTGTCTACTTCCGGTAATTCCGGAAATATTATAAAAGCATTTGAAGCGGCCAGGCAAAAAAAAGTTATTACTGTTGGCTTCACGGGTGAATCCGGTGGTAAACTGAAATCCCTGTCGGACTATCTTTTCAATATTCCGTCAACCGATACGCCAAGGATTCAGGAGGCACATATTTTACTGGGTCATATCGTATGTGAACTGGTCGAAAAAGAATTCTTTAAATCTTAGCATATGATTACAGAAGCGATCTTTCTGGCCGGTGGTTTGGGAACGAGACTTCAGACC
>DASXNJ010000144.1:0-4002 GCA_036495145.1 Puia sp. | reverse complement strand
TAATAATAATGGTAACACCGGTATGGCGGGTAAAAACGGGAATATTGTTAATATAAGTAACCGGATAATTCATTTGCTAAAGAGAAGCAAAGCTAATGAATTATATTAATGAAAATGAAACAAATCATGATAAATTACACTATATCGAATGATTTTCGTCGAATGTTTTGATTTCCTGCTTATATATTGCTTGATTTGTTGAATGAATTTTAAATTCGCTTATGAGCAATCAAGCCACCGGGTTACAGGAATTCAAAAATCTAGTTGGTATAAAATTCCAGCTTTATAACAGCCTCTTTACATCCCTGCCCTTTCACAGGATTGAAAAAACGGGTATTTTCCTTTCCCTGCTGCTTACCTATTGCGAGGAAGGCTATCACAAAAAACAAAGTCCGGTTCAAATCATCGAGGAGTTTTTCAGTAAACATTATCCGGATGGCACAGACCGTGAAAAATCCGATATACTATTTCGTTTTGTTCAGTATGTGGAAAGGCAGGTCGTACTTTTCGATGCGCTGGAGGATTCCGCTTTTGCGAATGTAAATGATATGGGCGGCACCGGTACACTCAAGCATCTTTCTTCCGAAGTGATCCAATACGATAAGCAGGATGAATTAAAAGAGAAACTTCGTGATTATGCTGTGAGGCTTGTTTTAACGGCGCATCCCACACAATTCTATCCCGGTCCCGTTCTTGGCATCATCAACGACCTGTCGAGGGCGGTCATTCAAAATAATGCTGCCGAGATCAACACATTCATGCAGCAACTGGGAAAGACGCCTTTCCTGAAAAAGCAAAAGCCCACGCCATACGATGAAGCTGTCAGTCTCATCTGGTATCTGGAAAATATTTTTTATCATGCATCAGGAAAGATATTATCGTCACTCAAATCGCAATTTCCGGAAGCTGTCAGTGATAAGAATCCGGTTATCCAAATGGGTTTTTGGCCTGGTGGCGACCGTGATGGAAATCCGTTCGTCAAATCAGATACGACTTTAAAAGTTGCAGAATCTCTGAGAACTGCTTTACTGCGTTGTTACTACTATGACGTCCGGACTTTAAAACGCAGACTCACATTTAAAGAAGTGGACCTGATCATCGCTGAATGGGAAGAGAAATTATATCAGGAACTGTTCATGCCTGATCCGGCGACGCCCTTTCTTTACAACGATATGCTGAAATCCATGTTGAAAATCCGGGAAGTTCTGATTCACCAGAATAACGGACTTTTCCTGAACCTGCTGGATAACTTCATCAGTAAGATGCGGATTTTCGGGATGCATTTTGCAACACTTGACCTGCGCCAGGAAAGTTCGGTTCACGAAAAAGTTTTGAATATCATCAATGAAAGAGACGAAATATTTCCCGAGAATTATGATTCTTTAAGCGAAAAGGATAAAATTAAAATCCTCACGCAACTGAAACCTTTGTCTAAAGCAGTTTTCAATGACGACATCACGGAAGACACATTAGCCAGTGTACAGGCTGTGAAGACCATACAGGAAAAAAATGGAGAAGCCGGTTGTAACCGGTACATCATCAGTCAGTGTAACCGGGCCAGGAATGTAATCGAAGTATATGCCCTGTTTCTGCTCGGTGGATGGAAAAAAGATCATATTCATCTCGACATCGTACCGTTGTTTGAGACTGTCGAAGATTTACAACATGCAGCTACGATCATGTCGACCCTCTATACAAATCCGGATTACCGGGCACACCTGAAAAAGAGAAATGATGCCCAGACCATCATGGTCGGTTTTTCAGACGGGACGAAGGACGGCGGGTATCTGATGGCTAACTGGAGTATTTATAAAGCTAAAGAGGAGCTCACCAGGATTTCAAAAGAACATGGTATTCGTGTCGTATTTTTTGATGGCCGTGGGGGACCGCCGGCACGTGGTGGAGGAAAAACGCATAGATTTTATTCCTCGCTGGGGAAAAATATCGCCAACAAGGAAATTCAGCTTACCGTTCAGGGGCAGACCGTCAGCTCCAACTTCGGCACGGTGGATTCCGCTCAATTTAATATTGAACAACTTCTGCACGCTGGAATCTCTAACGATTTATTTTCAGCGAGGAAAGTGACTCTGACAGAGGAAGAAGAGGTAATTCTCTCAGAAATGGCAGACATCAGTTACAGTGCTTATGCTGAATTAAGGGATCATGACCATTTTGCCGAATATCTCACCGAAGTGAGTCCCCTTCAGTTTTATGGGGAAACCAATATTGGCAGCAGGCCTACAAAAAGAAAAAATGCTGGAAAGCTTGAACTGAAGGATCTCCGGGCCATTCCGTTTGTTGGTGCTTTCAGCCAGCTAAAACAAAATGTGACGGGATATTACGGCGTTGGATCGGCCTTACAGGAAATGGAAAAAAAAGGAAAGTGGAAGCAGACTAAAAATCTGTACAGCAATTCCCCCTATTTCAAGACCCTGCTTGACAATAGTGAAATGGCCATGAAAAAATGCTTTTTCCCGCTCACAGAAACCTTTTCCCGGCATCCAAAGTTTGGCAGGATCTGGAGGATGATTTTTAATGAATTCGAGCTGACCAAGAAATACATATTTAAATTAAACGGGAAACAGGAACTCATGCAGGACTACCCTATTGAGCAACTATCCATCCAAATGAGGGAGCGGATTGTGCTTCCCCTCAGCACCATACAGCAATATGCAATTGTAAAATTCCGGGAATGTGAGCAATCAGGCTCGGGCATGAAAAAAATTTATGAAAAGCTGATTATCCGTTGTTCATTTGGAATTATTAATGCTGCCAGAAACTCAGCGTAATGGTTTTTACCTATATTGTGGTATAATGATTGCTTAACTCATACGGCCGGGTTTGTTTTCCCCGGGCAATTCATTCTGATATTAAACCCTGGTCCTTTAATCTGCGTATTAGCATTTAACAGTCATTTCGTAATGATCAGACGCATTGTCGGGAATTTATATTTTCTCACCTTTTTGAATGGATTTCTGCTGGCTTCCCTCATTTATTTTAAAATGGAGGCGAGTTATGAAAAAGAGCTTTTTCATGCTATCCATACGGATATCGGTAATAAGATCTCCCCAAATGATTCTCAGGATTCAGTAGTTGCAAAGGCCATGCATGTTTGTCACAACCTGATGAACATCCGGGGTGACGTTTTCAAAGGGTCAGATTTCCAGGGATTGAAGTCAGGTATGATTGATCCCACTTCATTCGATTTAATGACAGCCAGCGGGGCCTGCGGAAGTTATTCCATGGTATTGGCAAGAGTGCTACAAGGCTATAAATTTGACGTACGGATTGCCCAGATGAAATCAAAAGGCTCTTTTGCAGCTCATAACATTGTGGAGGCCAAAACGGCCCATGGATGGGTTGTCCTGGATCCGCTTTTTGATACATATTTTATAAACCCCTTAAGACAACTTGCCAGTTTTAGTGAAGTAAAAAATAACTGGAATTATTATAAATCCCAGTTACCTCCGGCTTATGATATGAATTACCGGTATGAAGATGTACGGTATTCAAACTGGTCGAAAATTCCCGTCCTGCTGCCGTCCGTCAAGAAAATACTGGATCTAACAGTGGGAAAAGAAAAGGCGGACGCAATATCCCTCAGAACTTATTTCCTGAGGAAGTATAACCTTTGTTTTAACCTTTTTTTGATTATATTTATTGTTGTTTTTTCATTTACGTTGCGTAAACTAATCAAAGCGAAAGTATTTCCCAGGCAAAACATTCCGGTCACGTTTTCGAATGTCTATAAATACCTTCGTCAGCGTTTTTTCGAAAAGAATTTTACAGAACAGGGACGCGTATAGTTCCAGGGCTGCCAGTTGGTAAATATTTCCGGATTTCCCCATAAACCGGTCTTTTCGTATATCATTCCTTCCACATCCTTTCACATTATTTATATTTGATCCTTAAACAGACAGGATGCTTAAAGTTGCAGTATTCGGTACCGGACATCTCGGAAAATTTCATTTGAATAACTGGAAACTGATACCTGAAGCTGAA
>DASXNJ010000143.1:0-10694 GCA_036495145.1 Puia sp. | reverse complement strand
GGTCATGCTGAAATAATTTTGGGGGATATGAAAAATCACCCTCCACCACCATCATCGTTGAAACAAATACCTTCCATACTATAGGAGAAAGGATGGAATTAGCCCTGAATAATTTACCGGATGACTGAGGGTATTAAATCCGGTTTGTAAGCAATATCGCTTAAATATTAGCCGTTTTTTGTGAGCGTGTATACGTGACTGTTCCCCTTTTCATTAATGAAAGTATGGATGTACTTGATGGATCCCGGGTCGCTGATGTCAAAGACCCGGATGCTGCTCATAGCAAATGAAATCCATTTGTCGTGTTTGTCAATCAGATGATAACAGGAATAACAGTGTGAGTCGACTAAACTTCTGCCTCATAGTAGATGTCTACAATTTTTTTATGATTGTATAAGTATGGAATGCAAAGCGTCGCGATGCCAACGATAATGATTGTGCCGCCGAGCAATTGAATGAATTCCCGGTTTAATTTCAAATCAGCGAATCGATGTATACCAATGGTCTTCCACATACAGAAAGCAATTACGATTAAAAAAAACAGGGTATAGATTAAATCCCCCCTTTTTGACCAGGTCTTAAAAGCATAATAGGCAACACCTGCCAGCAGGAGTAGAATATTGACGATAAAAATGATGGAAGAGACATTTATAAAATCGGAAGGTCCATAATAAGTCGCCATTCTGAACCAGATATTAAAACCAAGACAAACCAGGGTTGCGATGATACCGGCAAACAGCGCAGTCAGAAATGTTTTGGCGAATGGAATATGGTTGAAATGATTGTTCATAAAAAATTATTGAATGGTTAATTAACTTTTGTTTATTTTAAAAATCTGCCGCCCCCGGACCATAACCCTTTTTGTTTTTCCCGGCGACTGATAGGCATGATCCTTTTGTTTTTGTTCGCTATAGAAATTTAAAACAGATGCTGCCTCAATAATGCCTGCAATTTCACGGCCATCATTTTCCTTTAAAACCAACAGTTTTTGGAGCTGGTATTTACCCATCATCTCGGCAGCAAAGGCGAGATCATCGGTATCATAAATATGTGGTAATTGAAAATCCGTTTCTTTCGCGTCTGATAAAAATCCGGCAACCGGAACAGATTGTAATACATCCGGTTGAAAAGCGTTTGGCGCATGGACCCCGCGCCGTTTTATTTTTTCGGTCATAATACTACCCTCCATCAGAAAGAAGGATACAAAATAGGCAGCTATACAGGCACCGAGTAAAGGTAGCAGCGTGTTGGACTGTCCAGTGGTTTCCATGGCAAACAGGATAGAAGTCAGGAGTGCCCTGGATGCACCCGCGAACATGGATGCCATCCCAATCAATGCGGCCAGTGTAATGCTGATAGGGGCATTGGGAAAGAAATGAAGAACCAAAATTCCCATGAGGGCACCAAATGCACCGCCGATCGTAAACAAGGGTGCCAGGGTACCACCGGATGTACCACTCCCGAGAGAGACGGACCAGGATAAATATTTCAATAGAAACAATGAAAACAACACGGTGAGCGGAAGCTTTCCGGTCAACAAATTCCGGATATTATCATATCCCACACTCATCGTATAAGGAGCAAAATATCCTGTCACTCCAATTACGATCGCGCCGATGGCAGGAAACCACATCCAGTGAATCGGCAATTTTTCAAACAGATCCTCAATGGCATAGACTGATCTGGATATTCCGGAAGCAACGACACCCGTTATCAATCCCAAAATAACATAAATCAGAAGGGCACTCCCGGAAACAGATGGTATGTCGGGTATCGAAAAAACCGGATGGCTGCCGAATAAGAAAAAATGCATGCCCGCTCCGGTAATACAACCTGTTACGACTGGAATAATTGATCGCGGTGAAAATTCAAACAGTAATAGTTCAACGGCCAGCATGACTGCGGCCAGGGGGGTTCCGAAAATGGCTGCCATACCTGCGCAGGCACCGGCGGCCAGAATAATTTTTCTTTCAGAAGAGGAGATATGCATCAATTGCCCGGTGAAAGAACCAAATGCACCACCTGTGGCAATGATGGGACCTTCAGCACCAAAAGGGCCGCCGGTTCCAATGGAAATGGCAGCTGAAAGGGGTTTCAGAAAAGTAACGGCAGGTGGAATACGGCTGTCTTCCACAATAATTTTTTCCATGGCTTCAGGAATACCATGTCCCGCTATTGACCGGGAACCGTACCGCGCCATCAGACCAACGAAGATGCTACCCAGAACCGGAATGCACACCACAAACCATCCCAGATGATTCTCTGCGGGTGAAGCCGGTGCAAAAGAAAAATTTCCATAAAAGCAAAGGTTGGTAAAGCCGTCAATCAGAAATACCAAACCTTTGGCGATAAAACCGATCAATATCGCATTAAAAACAGATTGAAGACTTAGATAAAAAACCCGTTTGTTTACCGGTGCCTCTTTCAAATCTCTGTTTCTCTGGTGTAAGCCGCTGAGGGAAACAGACAGGGGAATAGATGAAGACATTCGGCAAAAATATTGCATAAATCATGTTTTATCAAATATTTTGCTGTAAAAATGGCTAATTAGATGATATAAAATATAATTTTGTATATGTCCAAAACAACCTGTAACCTGTACGATTGTTTTCTGTGCCAGCATTGTATGATCGAATGGAGACCGCTGATCGGGCTTCATAAGCAGACCCGGATAATCAAAAAAGGGAAACTGGTTTTTAAAGAAGGTGACCCCGTTGAAGGAATTTATTTTATGTATCGCGGTTGGGTTAAAATACATAAGGAATGGACACATCCGAAGGAACTGGTTGTCCGGTTTGCAGGCCCGGGTGATATCATCGGACACCGCGGGCTTGGAGATAAAAAAAATTACCCGGTTTCCGCAACGGCTCTTGAAGATTCGACCGTTTGTTTTGTTCCGGAGGATTTTTTGGAAACCTGTTTACGTGCGAACCCGACGCTAACTTATCGGCTGATGCAGTTTTATGCGACGGAATTGCAGAAAGCAGAAAGAAGGATGCGCGACCTGGTGCATATGGAAACGAAAGGAAGAATTGCCGGCGCCCTTTTAGAAATGGATATCAAATTTGGCACAAACAGGGAAGGGTTTATTTCTATGCCTGTCAGTCGGCAGGATATTGCGGCATACGCCGGAACTACTTATGAAACCCTGTTCAAATTATTTATCGAATTAAAAAAAGATAAGATTATTTCTACTTCAGGCAAGTTTGTCAAAATAAAAAATGAAATAAAACTTCGGAAACTTTTAATCATGAAATAAAATGATTCCCCATTTTGAAAAATTAGACCCCCGGGAACAGGAACTTTTAATCAAAGCTCCCGTTTTGCTTTCTGTGCTGGCATCCTGTTCAGAACACGGAATAAATCAAAAACAAAAAGCGGATGCGATCAAACTGGCACATATCAAAACATTTACCGCGCTACCGGAACTACAGCCCTATTTTAAGGAGGTAGAAAAAAATTTTAAAGAGCATTTTGAAGAAGCAGCGGAGCGGTTTTATCCTTTTGATGAAAAGCAACGTCATCTGCTGAAAATGGAAATAAGAAATATTCGTGGAATCATATCGAAGCTAAATCCCGCCTATGGTGTTGCTTTGAGTAAAAGCCTGGAGCGATATGTTATTCATGTTAAAAAGGCAACCTATAGTATTTTCAGGGATTTTATTTTTCCGCTGGCTATGCCTGATCTGAAGGACAATCCATATTCGGGTCTTTAATTACCATTCGTATGTATGGTCGATCGAACAATACCGAACTCCTTATCAACTTCTAAACTAAATCAAACGAACACTAAATCGGCCATGCGGTCACGACCGGAAAGTACCGCACAAAGCCATTGGGTGGTTTGTTTACCAGTACAAAAGGAGGATATTATCACGATGGCAGGGTTGCTACTTTACCTGATGTGCTTGATCATTACAATACACATATGTTCTGAACCTGAACACAAAAGAAATTCAGGATCTGACGGAATAACTTAAATCCTTTTGAGCAGTCTTCATTGATGGAATAGGAACCTATGGTTTTTTTGGCTTTATAAAAACGGCAATCATCAGGTGGTCCGGAACGAGTTTTGGATTTGCTCTTTCATCAGGAGTCAACAGAGACTGTAAAATCCAGGGACCGGCGTAATCGAGACCCTGCAGGGATTTTGATTTTTTGCTGGAATCATATAACATCGTTTGGTAAACATCATGTTGAACCAGCATTTTTCTGTCGTTCACGGAAGCCATGGATTCAATCTTAAAATTCAAATACATACTGTCTCTTATACCGTTGGCCATCAGCGTATCTCCATGACGGGATACAACTGGAAAAATCAGTATGTCGCGGTATAGTTTGGGCAACACGGGGATTTCCAGAATGGTTGGCGAAGTGACCCTGGCACCCGCTGTGGAAATTAATATGAACTGCAGCAACTGCAGGCTGTCTGCACCCAGATACCTGACTTTTTTCTGATGATAAGTAATACCCGGAGTACCTCGAACGTTCCAGGACAAATGAACAGAATCGTTTTCGGTAATAATTTTTGGATTTGCAGAGAAGGAATAAATTTTGGGGCTGCAGGAGACAATGACCGATACCAGTAGTATGGCGCAGAATTTTTTTGGGGAGATCATGGATATTCAATTAAGTTCCAAAGGTACAATTGTTCCGCATCCGCGAACACGACTGGTTGACTATTTTCCGTTATTCATTTGCCAGGAGGATGAGTATATAGATTACTAAACGGAAGGGAAAAGTTTTACCGACATTTATCTCATATTAACGGGATGAAGAAAGTAGCAGATATCAAACGGTTTATATTTTATCTATGGATCGGGCTTGCCTATTTAGCGCTCTCGGTGTTTGCAGAATGGCATCGCAACCGGGGCATGTTTGGAACTATACTGCTGAATGAGATCTGGCGTACTTCTTATATTATTGTTGTCAACTATATATTGTTCGAATACAGTCTGCCGGCGATCATGCTTCGCAGGAAGTATTTACTGATCAATATCGTTCTGGCCCTGCTGCTTTTCTTTGTCCATCTCATGTTATATACAATCCTATTGTATGCATGGAAATCCATTGGGGCCGGATTAGGGATTTATGCTGAATTCAGGACTTTTAAAAATATCAATGAGGAACTCACTTTTCATTTTGGATTTAGTGTAGGTTCATTTTTCTTCTTTGGGATTATCAGGCATGTTTATAATTATATAAAACTAAGAGCATCGGCACAACGCCTGCTGATCGAAAAGCAAAGCGCAGAACTCAATTATCTCAAGTCACAGACCAACCCGCATTTTTTATTCAATACTTTGAATAACATCTATTCGCTGGCCATGGATAAGTCCGATCTGGCGCCCGAATCCATTTTACGCCTGTCAAAAATATTGCGGTTTATGCTCTACGAAGCAGGAGGTCCGTATATCGCCATCGAACAGGAACTGAAAATAATCGCCGATTATATTGCGCTTGAAAAGTTAAGATACGACGAGTCCCTTCGTGTCAATTTTAGTAACGATGTGGAAGATATGAAACAGGCACTGCCACCGTTGCTCTTGATCCCGCTGGTGGAAAATGCCTTTAAACATGGTGTTTCTGAAACGAGAACCGATCCATTTGTCGACATCCATCTTTCTGTCAATAAACGGCAGTTGCTTTTTGTCGTAAAGAATTCTACGGAAGAATTTCATGAGAAAGAAAAATTAAAAGAGAACATCGGGCTTTCAAACCTGCGACGACAACTGGAATTGCTATATGCCGATTACCATCTGTCGGTTCAACACAGCGACGCAGGATTTTCGGCCACGTTAAATATAAATCTCGCAAGCCATGTCTAAAATAAAATGCATTATTGTAGAAGATGAGCCATTGGCGGTGAAAGTATTGTCGGACTATATTTCACAAGTACCTTTCCTGGAATTGCAGGGTACATTTAAAAATGCCATCCTTGCGACTGAATTCCTGAGGAATCATCATCCGGATCTTATTTTCCTGGATATACATCTGCCCAGGCTGAAAGGCATGGCATTTTTAAAAACACTTTCCCATCCGCCGGCAATTATTGTAACAACGGCTTATCATCAGTACGCTGTAGAAGGATTCAATATGAATGTAACCGATTACCTGTTGAAGCCATTTGAGTTTGAGCGCTTTTTGGTCGCTGTTACAAAAGTGAAAACGGCAGAGACCGACAAACAGAAAAACCAGAGCCGGGAAATCAAGGATTTTATATTTCTGAATGTTCAGAAAAAAAAGGTCAGAATATCCTTTTCTGAAATCGTATATATTGAAAGTCAGCTGGAGTATATCCGGATCGTAACATTGACGAAGGAGTACCTCTCCAAAATGAGCACACATGAAATAGAAGAACTTCTTCCTGCTGGTCTTTTTAAACGGATTCACCGGTCCTACATCATTTCTGTAAATAAAATTGTGTCGTACACTGCCGAGATGGTTGAATTGAATGGCGTATCTATCCCAATTGGCAGAGGCTACAGGGATGTGATTGACAATTTGTAATAATTGCATCTTTCGCCAGAGGGACACACGAAACACTGGTTCTCAGACGTTTAATATTTGAACCAGGGATCTTGTTTATGTAAACAGCCGGGACTCGCAAACTTTTTTCGGGAATCGTATACTTTATTTTTTCAAAAAATACATTTGGGTGGTCATCGGACGTTCTTTAAGAAGTTGAAGTGAACCAGAGGCATAGATTAAAGGCCACTCAATGAAATATCCAATTATCCTGTTTGCGATTATTTTCGCATCCTGCACCAAATCGGCTCTGCAGCCGCAAAAATATCAGAGTATAAGCCAAAAATGGATTGTACAGGAAGGACATGATCAGGCTGCTTGGAACGCTGCACTGTTTTGCAATCCTTCTGACTACGGAAAAATTGATACGGTTGATCTCTATTATAATAACGAGCCCGATAACCCAAACAAATTCGGGTACACAACAGGTAGTATTTATTTCCATATCCCAGGAGGCAGAATACCAACCGAAATTCCGGATATATACGACAGATATTATTGTAAACTATTGGCAAAGGCTGAATGAAATAACCAGCATGTTTTATTGTAGCCGGTAGTTTCCTATATCAGGGTGCATTTGTATAGATATGCATATTCGCGTTTTCTATTTCATTTTCCTTTTCAAATCTGAAACCGAGTTTTGTCAATAATTTGATCGAGTTTTTATTTGAATAAAGAGTGGTGGCAAGTACGGTTTTGAATTCCGGTAGCACGGAAAGCATGCGCAGGATGGCTTTTGCGGCTTCAAATGCATAACCCTGATTGGCAAAGTCCGGAAGAAATGCAAAGCCTATATCAAAATATTCCAGATAGCTTCGTTTTAAAATGGATATGATTCCAACAGGCGTTTTTGAATCTTTTGTTCTGACAACCCAATAATAGAAATTTTCTGTTGCCAGGATCTTTTTTATATAGACGATTGCGTCATTTTTTGAATGAATGTTCCTGTCTCCTATATTCTCAATCCATCCCTTTGTATTTACAAGGGTTTGTAAAAAATCAGAATCGTCAACTGTGAGTATGTTTAAATTTAATCTGTCCGAAACTATTTTATATTGAATACCGTGTTCTTTTGTCATGAGGAACTGTTAAAGATGATCGTCTGGTTCCGCGTTTTTCTGAAAATGGAGAGGCCATCAATGTCTTCTCCTCAGAATGGATTTATTTTCCAGTCGGGATGACAGGATTTTTCCGACCTGATATCAATTTGATTCTCAGAAATTCTGTGTATTACTCTTTCAAGATTCAATGAGCGATACACTTGCCGGATAGCAAAAGATCTTACTTCAAATTTATATTAATTGTTTTGATATCCTCCCTTATGATTTTCTTTATCTGGTTCTGCCGTATTTCTGAATTAATACACCATAAATTTTAAAACCCGAATCAAGCGAGAGTTCTTTGGTTTGCTTGCAGAGAAGTTTACGGCGAGCCATCCCGGATAGAAAACGTCTTTCAGCCGGACAGGTTTGCCAATCAAACGGCCGAAAAGCATCGACTTATCAAAGATCTGTTCAAGGATTCGTTACCTTCCAATGAACCTATAATATGCCGTCATGAATCGAAAATCATCCCTCTTGGCGTTTCTGCTCTTTTTTGCCGGAACTCATTTTTTGTTAGGGCAGACAACTGCCGTTGACCTGGTAAAAGAATGGGAACGCGCAAAGGCTTATACAAAGGCCTATCTTGATGCCATGCCGGATTCGGGATATGGTTTTAAACCTACGCCGGATATGAGGAGTTTTGCCGAACAGATGCTCCACCTGACGGACGGGGATTACTTACTGATCCCGCTTGCCACGAACGTGAAGAGCCCTTACAGCGATGGCGAGCTGGAAAAGTCAACGACTGACAAATCAAAGGCGAATGTTACAACAATCGTATTGGCCGGCTATGATTTTGTGATCGCATCAGTCGGCAAGTTGTCTCAGGCGCAAATAAATGCGAGAATTAAAGTATACGACAGCTTCGACCTTACGCGGGAGCAATTGCTGGGCAAGGCCTTTGAACACCAGACACATCACCGGGGGCAAACCACAGTCTACCTGCGACTCCAGGGAGTTAAGCCGCCACATGAAATGCTATTTTAGAATTATCGCAAACAACTTCAATGTATTTAATTCCCCGGCACCTGGATGGAGGCCAGATGGTCAATCTTAGATACCAGTTGTTTTAAGTTGCAAGTATCGATTGAGAGGAAGTTTATCATTAAGAAAAACTTTAAAACCTATGAGTTTTGCACCCCACTAAAAGATAATTAATGTTTATTGACGCCCATACGGCATTGCAAAAAAATTTTGGTCGGGATGACAGGATTTGAACCTGCGGCCCCTACGTCCCGAACGTAGTGCGCTACCGGGCTGCGCTACATCCCGAAATTCACCCTTTGCATGGGTTTAAGAGCTATTTTAAATTATTTTTCGCGTTAAAGTTAATGCCAATTTCACAATAAATTTGTTCAGCTGCTTCAAAAAAGCAGTATGCAAATGATCAAAGCGCAGTCGTTTCATCGATTCAGATGCCGGCTCCGATGATATTTACTTGTGTTATATTTACAGGCATGATCAAACAATTGGAAATTTTAAGAAAAACAAGGTCCTTCCTGCTTGAACAGATAAAAGATCTAAACACAGAACAGCTTAATCGCATGGTCGTTGGATTTAACAACAACATGATCTGGAATCTGGGTCATATGGTGGCAACGCAACAGGGAATATGTTACAAAAGATCAGGACTGCCCTGCCCATAATGACAGGAGATGATTTCTGGGAAAGGTTCAGGACGGGTTCAAAACCGGAAGGACCTGTTGCCGCGGATGAAATTGCACAAATCAGGCAGCTGCTTTTTGATACACTGGATCAATTTGAAATGGATTATAATAAAAAAATATTCGGCAACTACACAGCCTGGTCAACCCGTTACGGTGTTGAACTTGCCAATATTGATGACGGCCTGGAATTGCTTCAATATCATGATGGATTGCATTCGGGAATGATCATGACATTAAAGAGACTGGTGATAAAGTAAGATTTGAATATGTTTGGATTGCGGAAAAGTGCGCTTCTTATTCTGGTAATTTTTTCTGTATTCAATTGCAGAAAACCTTATGAACCACCTGCGATCAAAGCCAGTAGTCATATTCTGGCCATCGACGGGGTTATAAACATGGGCGCCAACAGCTCTTCACAATTTGTTCTGACCAGGTCACGAAGTCTGCTGGATACCGTAACCGATTTACCCGAATTGGGTGCACAGGTGATGATACGAAGTGCCTCCGGAACAAATTATCCGTTGACAGATGCAGGTGCCAACGGAATTTACATCAGTGAATTGCTAAACCTGGATGCCGGTCAGAAATATCAGCTTGCCGTAACAACCGCGGAAGGAAGCAAATATTTGTCTGACCTGGTAACTCCCAAACTCTCCGCGCCGATCGACAGTGTGAACTGGGATCTGGAGGAAGACCCGTCATTCGGAACTGAAGTCGCGAATGTATATGTGAACTCGCATGATCCGTCAAATAGTACCAAATTTTACCGGTGGGACTATCTTGAAACCTGGCAACACGTCTCTATATATGAATCATTCTGGGCATTGGGACCCGGTAGCATCGAATATGGTTTGTTTCCGAGTCAGACGACACATACTTGTTGGTCAACAGCCCTTTCGACTTCAATCGCACTTGGAACCACCATTACATTGAGTTCGGATGTGATCAGCCAGATCAAGGTGGCAACTTTCAGTAAGGACGATCCGAAAATGGATATTAAATATAGTATGCTGGTGAGACAGTATCCACTCGACGAGCAGGCATATACTTACTGGTTGAATGTGCAGAAAAATTCACAAAGCCTTGGCGGATTATTTGATCTTCAGCCCGGCCAGCTTCCCGGCAATATACACGGAGTTACGAATTCGAAGGATCCGGTGGTCGGTTATATTTCCGCTTGTTCGATCGGCGAAAAGCGAATTTTCATCAGTAACGATCAATTACCAGGGTGGCAGTCGAATCCGGAAAAGAATTGTCCCCTTTTAACTATCGCTCCCCCTGACCCGAATAATGTGGTTTATTGGAATTATCCCGATACCAGTTTCCAACTGTATTATTATGCCAGCGGAGCCATGATCATTACTTACAAAACCTGTCTGAACTGCATGTACCAGGG
>DASXNJ010000142.1:0-18341 GCA_036495145.1 Puia sp. | reverse complement strand
TATTCCTTGTTGCCGGATTTATTTTCAAATTGTGCTGTGGCAATTTTTATATTTCGCATATTTCTTAGTTGATATTTATAAATTTATTTTCCCTGGCCGCCGGATGGGGCAGGTAAGCAGGTGCTGAATTCGAATTACGCGGCTGTACAAAGATAGTTTTTAAAAATGATGAGATCGCTTCCGTAAATTTGGGTGCGTCATCAGCGTATATTGAACAATGAAGAACAGCATTTTACAAATTCATCCCACAGATTCCATCCTGGTTGCGTTAAAAAATTTACAGGCGGGAGAAATCGTTTCATATAACGGTCATCAATACACATTAAAGGAAAATATTCCGGCCAAGCATAAATTCTATATGCGGGATGCGCCGGCAGGTACAGATGTAATTATGTATGGCGTGCTCGTAGGCAAAACCGAAATGGATGTTTCAGCGGGAAGCCGTGTGTCAACCGAAAACCTGAAGCACGCGTCGGGTGCTTACGATTACCGTAACGCCAGCTATAAATGGTCTCCGCCGGATATCTCCGGATTCAAAGATTTGGGTTTTATGGGTTATCACCGGCATGACGGAAGAGTGGGAACCGCAAATTACTGGCTTTTTATTCCAACGGTATTTTGCGAAAACAGAAATCTGGATGTTATACGCGAAGTATTGCAGGATGAACTGGGTTACTCGGTAACGGAAAAATATAAATCTTTTACCAGGGAGCTCATCATCGCCCGGCAACAGGGTAAAAAGATTTCTGATTTGGACATCCCTTTTTTCGCTGCCACACAAATCAGATCCAGGGTTTTTAAAAATGTGGATGGTATTCGCTTCCTCACGCATGAAGGAGGTTGTGGCGGCATTCGCCAGGATTCAGCCGTACTCGGGAAATTATTGGCCGCTTATGCGAATCACCCAAATGTAGGTGGTATTACGATCCTGAGTCTGGGCTGCCAGCATTTGCAATCACCGGAATTACTGGCGGACATAAAAAAGTCGGGTCCCGGATTCGACAAACCTATTTATGTTTTTGAGCAGCAGCAATCGCAGAGCGAGGAACAGTTAATCCAGGAAGCGATACGTAAAACATTTGAGGGACTTGTTCAGATAAATGAACTGGAGAGAAAGCACGCTTCGCTTGATAAATTATGTATCGGAGTAAAATGCGGTGGGAGCGACGGATTCAGTGGTATTACCGCAAATCCGGCCGTTGGGTATTGTGCTGACATGCTCGTGGCGCTTGGTGGAAAAGTATTACTCGCGGAATTTCCCGAGCTCTGCGGGGTGGAACAGGAACTGGTAGATCGCTCTGTGAATGAAACAGTAGCCAGAAAATTCATTCACCTGATGCGCGATTACGAAGCTTCGGCCGTACGTTCGGGTTCGGGATTTCATATGAACCCTTCACCCGGTAATATCAGGGATGGTCTGATAACGGATGCAATGAAATCGGCCGGTGCTGCAAAGAAAGGAGGTAATGCGCCCGTTGCCGACGTGCTTGATTATACTGAACAGGCTAAAACACCCGGTCTTAGTCTGGTTTGTACACCGGGCAATGATGTGGAAGCAACTACCGGACAAGCCGCATCCGGCGCAACATTGATATTATTTACCACGGGACTGGGGACTCCCACGGGGAATCCGGTTTGTCCAACGATCAAAATCTCAACCAACACGTCACTTGCGCGGCGTATGCCTGATATTATCGATATCGATACGGGCTGTATCATTGAAGGAGAAAAATCCATCAGGGAAATGGGTGAAGAAATACTGGCTTATTGCATCCGGGCCGCCAGCGGGGAGATAACACCAAAAGCCGTCCTCCTGAACCAGGACGATTTTATTCCCTGGAAAAGAGGGGTTTCGTTATAAAATTTATTATGGAATGAAGAAATTTCTTTCTCCCGATTTTTTATTGAATACGGAAACCGGCAGGCAGTTATACCACAATTATGCAGCCGGCCTGCCGATCATCGATTATCATTGCCATCTTCCGCCAAAGGAAATTGCAGAAAATTACTCATTTGAAAATATAACGGAGATCTGGTTGCGCGGGGATCATTACAAATGGCGCGCTATGCGCATCAATGGTATTGATGAATCTTTTATTACAGGTAAGAAAAGCGACTGGGAGAAATTCGTGAAATGGTCGGAAACAGTACCCTATACCTTGCGAAACCCGTTGTATCACTGGACGCATCTCGAATTACAGAGATATTTCGGGATAGACAAAATACTAAATGAAGGATCCGCCAAAGCGATCTATGAAACCTGCAATGAGAAATTACAATCCCCTGAATTCAGTGTACATGAACTTTTGAAAAAAATGAAGGTGGAAGTGATTGGCACCACCGATGATCCCGCAGATTCCCTTGAATACCACGAACGGATTGGCAGATCCGGTTTGCAAATAAAAGTGCAGCCTTCGTTCCGTCCTGACCAGTCAATGGCCATTGCCGATCCTGTCAGGTTCAGAAATTATATCGGGAAACTGGGCAGATCGGCCAATATCTCCATCAGCGGATTTTTATCATTCATCGATGCATTAAAAAGCCGTCATGATTTTTTTCACGCGGCGGGATGCCGTGTTTCGGATCATGGTCTGGAACAATTCTATGATATTGAATGGACGGAATCGGAACTGAAGAATATTTTTGATAAAGTGCATACAGGTAAAAATCCCGGGCCCCTGGAAATCCAAAAATTTCAATCTGCATTACTCCGGCAATTCGCTGAATGGGATTTTGAAAAAGGATGGGTGCAGCAATTTCATTTAGGAGCTTTGCGAAATAATAACAGCCGGATGCTGGGTATTCTTGGTCCGGATACCGGATGGGACTCCATCGGCGATTTTTCACAGGCTGCGTCGCTGTCGTCATTTTTGAATTCTCTTGACAAGAATAACCGCCTGGCAAAAACCATATTATATAACAATAACCCGTCAGATAATGAAGTGATGGCCACCATGATCGGCAACTTTAATGACGGGACAATGGCAGGTAAAGTGCAATGGGGATCAGCCTGGTGGTTTATGGATCAGAAGGAAGGTATGACCAGGCAGCTGAATTCATTATCAAGCATGGGACTGATCAGCCGCTTTGTTGGCATGATCACCGATTCTCGCAGTTTTCTCTCCTATCCCAGGCACGAATATTTCCGGCGTATTTTATGTGGATTGTTTGGTGAAGAAATTGATAAAGGAGAGCTGCCCGGCGATATCGAATGGACCGGCAAGCTGATCAGTGACATTTGTTATTTTAATGCGAAGAGCTATTTTAACTGGAATGAAAAGTAAAGAATTTTAAAAATAATCGCCATGGAAAAAATTCTGTGTTTTGGTGAATTCCTGCTGAGGTTTTCGCCTGCTGCGGATGGCCATTGGTTGAAAACAAATGATCTGCCCGTATACATGGGCGGAGCAGAATTGAATGTTGCAACCGCGCTGGCCGGATGGAACATACCCGTTTCCTATTGCACGGCTCTGCCGGATAATTATTTGTCAAAAGATATTCTTGGCGCGCTGAAGAAAAGAAATATCATTACGGATACCATTTTATTTTCCGGCAACCGCATCGGTAGTTATTATCTGGCACAGGGAACGGATTTAAAAAATAGTGGTGTGATCTACGATCGTGCCTATTCTTCGTTTGGAGAATTGAAAAAAGGCATGATCAACTGGGATCATATACTGCAAGATATTTCCTGGCTCCATTTCAGTGCCATTAGTCCGGCCCTGAATGAATCGGTTGCGGCGGTTTGCCTGGAAGCCGTACAGGCGGCTTCTAAAAGAAATATCATTATTTCTATCGATCTGAATCACCGTGCGAAATTGTGGGGACACAGAAATCCTCACAATTTAATGGCGGAACTTTTGCCATATTGTGATGTCGTGATGGGCAATATCTGGTCCGCTCATGACTTGTTGGGCATTCCCTTAGATCCACATTTGATCGGGATGAATAACAAAACGGCTTATCTTGAGCATGCGCATCAGACTTCTGTTAAGATATTAAAGAGATTTGCCCGCGTTAAACATGTCGCGTGCACATTTCGTTTTGAAGAAGCTGAGAATGGTATATCCTATTTTGCCTCTCTGTATTCAGCACATCATTTTGCTGATTCAGCCGTTTATCGAAGTGAACACATTGTGGACCGGGTAGGAACGGGGGATTGTTTTATGGCCGGATTGATTTATGGATTGTATAAACAGCTTCCGGAAAAGGAGATTGTTCAATTTGCGACCGCGGCGGCTTTTGGAAAATTTTTTGAAAAAGGCGATGCTACGAACCAGGATCTGAACCTGATATTAGAACGAACCAGACAATATGAATAGAGAAAAGATCATTGATGCAATTATTCATCAGGGCGTTCTTCCCCTGTATTTCCATCCGGACGAAGAAACGAGTATTCAAATTGTGCAGGCACTGTATGATTCCGGTATTCGTGTAATCGAATATACAAATCGCGGCAAACAGGCGCTTAAAAATTTCAGAAGTATAAAAAAGGAAACCTACAAAAAGTTTCCGGATTTGATTCTGGGTCTTGGGACCGTCATGGATCCAAAAACTGCCGGCAAAGGAATTCAAAACGGTGCCGATTTTCTGGTGAGTCCGGGCTATAACCGCGATCTGTCAAAATTTACCGATAATGAAAACATACTCTGGATCCCGGGCTGTATTACACCCACTGAATTATTCCTCGCCCAGGATGATGGATTAAAACTTGTAAAATTATTTCCTGCAAATACCGTTGGGCCGGGATTTGTAAAATCCGTGAAGGAAGTTTTTCCTGAGCTTCTATATATGCCAACCGGTGGCGTCGACGGTGAAAATATGGAATCCTGGTTCAGGGCTGGTGTTTCTGTGGTCGGTATGGGCAGCAGTTTGATCAGTCATGAAATTGTCAACAATAAGAATTTCGAACTTTTAAAATCTAATACCGGCGCCCTCTTACGACAAATAGCCGCTATCAGGTCTACTCTCGTTTAAATGAATTCTACGATGCGGCAGCCAATGGGCAGATACCGGTGGGTGGTTGTTAGCCTGCTTTTTTTTGCAACGACGATTAATTATCTGGACAGACAGGTAATTGGTTTATTAAAAGACAATCTCGCGAAAGATTTCAACTGGTCTGAAAAGGATTATAGCCGCATTGTGATGGCGTTTTCAACAGCTTATGCGATTGCCCTGATGTTATTCGGGCGTCTGATTGACAAAATTGGAACCCGGTTGGGATATGCCATTTCGATTATTATCTGGAGCGTGGCTGCGATGTTTCATGCACTGGCCACAGGAACCATGGGCTTCGGAATTGCAAGAACAGCCCTCGGACTTGGTGAAGCAGGCAATTTTCCCGCGGCCATCAAGGCGATTGCCGAGTGGTTTCCAAAAAAGGACAGGGCACTGGCGACCGGTATTTTTAATAGTGGAACCAATGTGGCTGCGATCATCGGTCCACCGTTGATTGCATGGATTTTTTCCAGGTATGGCTGGCAGGAAGCATTCATCTGGACGGGTTCCCTGGGATTTATCTGGCTGATCTTCTGGTGGTGGTTATATGATGTCCCTTCCAGGCAGAAAAAAATTACGAAGGAGGAATTCGATTATATTCACAGTGATCAGGAAGAAAACATAAACGGACAAACTCAGACATCCGGCTGGTCAAAATTATTTGGTCTGAAAAAAACCTGGGCCATCATATTCGGAAAGTTCCTGACGGATCCCGTCTGGTGGTTTTATCTTTTCTGGATCCCATCTTATTTTAACACCACATATCATCTGAATCTGACGAGCTCAGCCATTCATGTTTCCACAGTTTATGTGGTAGCCAGTTTTGGAAGTATCCTGGGTGGATATTTATCAGGATGGTTAATCAGAAGAGGGATGCCGATTTATAAAGCAAGAAAGTATTCCATGTTGGTTTTTGCCTGTTGCGTGGTACCCATTTTTTTTGTCAGGTATACTCATGGAATATGGCCGGCTGTCTGGTTAATCAGTCTGGCTGCAGCTGCACACCAGGCATGGAGCGCAACGATTTATACGGTAGCCGGTGATATGTTTCCGAAAAATATTCTGAGTTCTGTTATCGGAATCGGTGGTATGGCCGGGTCTGCGGGAGGAATCCTTTTTCCATTTCTCATAGGAATCATACTCGATCATTTCAAATTACTGGGTGCATTGGGCACGGGATACAATATTATTTTTGGTATTTGTGCAGGTGCGTACTTGTTGGCCTGGGTAATTATGCAAAGACTTTATAGTGTGGCGAATGTGGAAGCGTAGGAATGCAGGAATTCAAAATGGAGAAAGGAAATGACAGTGAGGGAAAGTGAAATTTCATTTACACTTTTCAATTAATTAAATAGATTTTTAATAATAAGTTGCCGAAGGTTTTCATTGATATTACAAATAGTAAATAAAATCCTGATCGTCCGTCAAATCCCACATTTGCAAATTGTCATTTGCAAATTCAATTTACCCTTTTTTACATTCATCACGCTTACACATTCGCCACACTAAAAAATATCTACCTTCATATCGAAATGAACGATTTTATTGCGGCCCGCTCCCAAATGGCCTTGTCACTGGCCTTTCATATTATCTTCTCCTGTATCGGAATGGTCATGCCGTTTTTTATGGCTGTCTCGCATTATTATTATTTAAAAACGGGAAAACCGGTTTTTCGAAACATCACAAGAGCCTGGAGCAAGGGCGTCGCCATTTTTTTTGCAACCGGCGCCGTTTCGGGCACTGTGCTTTCATTTGAGCTCGGATTGTTGTGGCCGGTGTTTATGAAAAATGCCGGGCCTATTTTCGGATTGCCGTTTTCTCTGGAAGGAACGGCTTTCTTTATTGAAGCCATCGCGCTTGGTTTTTATTTATATGGATGGGGAAAATTCAACAAATGGTTTCATTGGTTTACCGGTGTGGTGGTTGGAATCAGCGGGTTGATATCGGGAATTCTGGTTGTCGCTGCCAACGCCTGGATGAATAGTCCCGCGGGTTTTGATTTTGCCGACGGAAAATATTTCAATATCGATCCTGTGAAGGCCATGTTTAACGACGCCTGGTTCTCACAGGCCCTGCATATGTGTCTGGCAGCTTTTGCCGCGACGGGATTTGCCGTTGCCGGCGTGCATGCACTGATGGTCGTCAAAAGAAAGAATATAGAATTTCATACAAAGGCATTTCGGATTGCTGCGCTGTTTGCGTGTATAGCTGCGATCCTTCAACCCCTTAGCGGGGATCACTCTGCTAAAGATGTCGCGTATCGTCAGCCGGCTAAATTGGCAGCCATGGAGGCGGTCTTTCAAACCGGCACCGATGTTCCCCTGTTAATCGGTGGCATTCCCGATGAAAAAACAGGCCGGGTAAAATATGGATTTGAATTACCGGGCATGCTCAGCTTTATGATCGGCGGCAAAACAGACACGGAAGTGAAAGGACTTGATCAGTTCCCGGTAACGGAGCGCCCGCCGGTACTCATAACACATATCGCATTTCAGATCATGGTTGGACTGGGAATGTTAATGGTCGCCGTGAGTATCTTATATTTTTTTGTTTTATGGAAGAAGCGAAATTTCGAAAAAAATCTTTGGCTTCTGAAGCTGTTTGCTTTTTCAACTCCACTCGGTTTTATAGCAGTCGAAGCCGGATGGACCGTAACGGAGGTAGGTCGTCAGCCCTGGATTCTGCATGGCATTTTGCGAACGAAAGATGCCGTAACTCCAATGCCTGGTATTCAATATACATTTTACCTTTTTACGCTGATTTATATTTCCCTTGCCATCGTGGTCATATTACTTTTGTACAGACAGATAAAAATGGTTCCCATAAAATATGATATTAATAATTAATAATTGATCATTGATAATTGAAAGATGGTTTATGTTGTAATAGCATATTTGTGGACGGCGATATTACTTTATCTGCTCTTGGGCGGTGCAGATTTCGGCGCGGGTATTATTGAGCTGTTTACTTCAGACAATAATAAAAACAAAACATCGGTGACGATGTCGAGAACGCTCGGACCGATCTGGGAGGCCAATCATATGTGGCTGATCATCGTGATCGTCATATTGTTTACCGGTTTCCCTGATATCTACGCGTCGATATCCACTTACCTGCATATTCCTTTATTGATCATGCTCATGGGAATTATTGCAAGAGGAACTGCTTTTGCTTTTCGTCATTATGACGCCGTTGAAGATTTTATGCAGGCCATCTACAATAAAATATTCCGTTATTCCAGTTTTATTACGCCTTTTTTTCTTGGCATTATTGCAGGCAGTGCGGTATCAGGAACGATTAACCCGGACGCGAAGGGCTTTGCAGATGCTTACATATTTTCATGGCTGCATTTTTTCTCCATTTCAGTTGGTTTATTTACGATCTGTATCTGTGGTTATCTGGCAGCGATTTTTTTGATTGGAGAAACCGAAACTCAGGAAGAGCGGAGGCGATATATTGTAAAAGCCAGATCCATGAATGTCGCAGCAGTCATATCAGGCGCGCTGGTTTTTCTCGCTGCCGCTAATGATCATGTGCCGCTGGGCAAATGGCTGTTCGGTAATCCCGTTGGTATCGCTTCAATTGCTATCGCCATTGCTTCACTTATTTTACAATGGATTCTGATACGACATGGACAGAAAATAATTATTCGCCTGCTGGCCGGATTGCAGATTACCATGCTCCTGGTCGCCACCACATTCTTTCACTATCCGAAGATTATTTTGTTTTCAGGAGAACGATATCTTTCGTTAATCGAACATCAGGGAGATGATAAGGCCATCGAATCGCTTGCCCTGGCGCTTTTGATCGGAAGTATATTTATTTTACCCGCTCTCTTTTATCTTATATACAGTTTTCAAAAAAAGCAGCCAAGCGAAATATAAATTCTTCGGATTTCATAAGTGTTCAGATAGTAATCGCTTTAAGCTTTGGACTTTGGGCTTTAAGCTTTGGACTTTAAGCTTTAGGCTTTGGGCTTTAAGCTTTGGGCTTTAAGCTTTAAGCCTTGAGCTTTAAGCCTTGAGCTTTATGCCCTGAGCTTTATGCCTCAAGCTTTTCTTACTGCTCCTCAATATCTTTCTTTTTCTTCTTCTTGTCCTTATGATAAATTTTTTTCGCTTTTTCGATCAGCTGGATGTATTCAACCTGCGACACATCAGCGAAGTCGTAACTGGCTTTGGCAATCAGAGAAAGTTCGTCCCAGCTTGTTTTTGAAGTATAAGAGGATTTTTTTAATAATCCGCCGAATAATGCAACAGATGCGGAAAAACGATAGTAATCCGGAAGATCTGCAAAGGGCACAAATTGATAGGGCACGTCAAATTCCTCCAGGTGATTTATATTTTCTACAGGTAACTGGTAATGCATCCTCAGCTTCGCAAAGGGAACAGAATGAACTGTTTTCACCGTTTCCAATTGAACCGGATCTATTTCAATCAGCGCCATCAGTGAATGGCCGGATCCAATTTCACCACCCTGCAATACATTCAGCGTGTCCTCCAGTGCGCTTACCTTGTTATCAAAACCAATCAGTCGATAGTTTTTAACCACAGCCGTATCAAAGCGGATATCGATATAGGCTTCTTTGGCAACTGCATAAATGGTTTGTGAAAATTCCTGCATCAAAACCTTTTCTGCTTCCTTCTCATTGTCCAGGTAAGCAAAGTTTCCTTTACCCTGACCGGCCAGCACTTCCAGTTTTGAATCCTTATAATTTCCCATCCCGACACCCAGGCAGGTTAGATAAATTTCAGAGGAGCGGTAGCCCTTGATCAGTTGATTGAGTTCTTCCTCCGATTGCTGTCCCACATTAAAATCCCCGTCAGTGGCGAGAATTACGCGGTTGGTACCACCCTTTATAAAAGTGCTTTTGGCAAGCCGGTATGCTGCACGGATCCCACCTTCGCCCGGCGTGGATCCCCCTGCTTCCAGCTCCGCAATGGATTCACGAATTTTCTTTTTTTCGGCTCCGCTGGTGGGTGTAAGCCATACTCCGTTCACGCCGCCATACACCACAATGGAAACCGTGTCAATCTGCCGGAGGTTATTAATCATCAGGCTGAATGCAGATTTCAAAAGCGGCAGCCGGTTTGGCAAATCCATTGAGCCCGAAACATCAATCAGAAAAACTAAATTGGCCGGCGGGATACTGTCGAGCACCGCTTTCCTGGCGCAAATATTTAAAAACAATAATTCATGTGCAGCATTCCAGGGGCAGGAAGAAATTGCGGACTGATAATTAAAAACACTGTCGTGGCCCGGTTCTGTATAATGGATGTTAAAATAATTCATCATTTCTTCCAAACGGATGGCATCCGGAGGAACTATATTATCCAGATTGATAAAACGACGGATATTACTATAAGAAGCTTTATTGATGTTTACGGCAAAACCGGTTTCCGGATATTCGTCAGCAGGTATGAACGGGTTCTCGAGCAGGGAGCTATATGTCTCCGCAGCAACGGTCCAGCGATTTCTCATCTCGGATGATAGATTCTTTGTTAAAGACAATAGCCTGTTTGAAGGTTTGGGAGGCGGAGCAAAACGTGCTTTTAGCGTGATGGTTTGATATTTATCGGCATTAACGATGACGGTGCTGCTATAAAATCCATCGGCCACAATCGTCATGGTATCGAGTGCCTTGGGAATGGTGATACCAAAAGCGCCCATAGAACCGGAATAATAGAGATACTCGCTGGACTGGAGCCTGATTTTTACATTACTCAGGGGGTTTTTCTGTTCATCCCTGATTTCACCACGAAGATAGTATTGTCCATTGCCCTGCAGGCAGGCGCATAAGGCAATCCATATGAATAGCACGGTTTTCAAGTAGAATATATTGGTTAGCGGGCAATCAGTTACGATAACGTTTTTACTCGGACAGCTGATAAATCGCCGCCGTGTTCCTTCCCAGGCCGTCATAGTCCAAACCATACCCGACTACAAATTTATCAGGAATTTCGAATCCTTTATAATCTACTTTTAGCGGATATACCGTTGCCGCCGGTTTATGTAACAGGGCTACGATTTTTAGCGAGGCAGGCTGCTGGTGTATTAACTGAGGAAGAAATTCGTGCAGCGTCTTACCGGTGTCTACAATATCTTCCAGAATTACCACATGACGATTATATAATTCGATATCCAGTCCGATGGCGGTAATTATCTGTCCGGAGGATTTCATCCCTTTATAAGAAGCCAGTTTAATAAAAGAAATCTCCGCATCGATACTGAGTGATTTAAAAAGATCGGCGGCAAACATGAATGCGCCATTGAGCACGGCGATGAAAATAGGATTTTTATCCTTGTAGTCCCGGTTCAGGGAGTCAGCCATTTCGGCTACTTTCTTCAGTATGTCTTCTTTCGAAATATAAGGAGTAAAAATTTTGTCATGTATCCGGATCGTTGTCATATGATATTTTAGGAAGAAGGGATAGTCGTTTTTATGCTGGCCGAATTTTTCAGGGCCGGTTTGTTCCCGGTTATTGTTTGCAGGTAGATCTTTTCACCGGCCGCAGGTTCTTCGCCTGGTTTGAGGTGGTTGAATTCGAGCAGGCTTTCATATCGTATTCCTTCCGTCTGACAAATGGAGTACATGGATTCTCCGGGTTGAACAATATGAAAAGCCGTAAACCCTGTTTTTCTTTTTCGTTGCAGAAAAATCAGCTGGTCATTGCTGAGAATATCTTCCTGGCGCATGTCATTAAATTCAAGCAGGTGCGACAGGGGAATTTCATATTGGTTTGACAGGGAGAGCAACGACACACCAGCCTTCACATATATACATTTTGCCGCGTTGATTGCAAATGCACCCTCCGGATAAGTAGCAGTGCTAACAACTTTTTGCGTGGATGAGTCTGTGAAACCAGGCAGGGATGGCCGCATCATTTCTCCGGCAAGGGTTCCTTCCGATGGCTGATCTGCCGGTAGCTTGCCCATTGCAACCAGCGTGTATTTTTCAAGATCATAATCAGCGATGAGCTTTATCAGGATCTGTGAATATTTGATATTGGTTGCATATCCTGCTTTTTTCAAACCATATGCCCATCCTTCATAATCTTCCGGACTCAATTTGAAAAGAAATGCATAACGGGGTGTCTGTCTCAAATAATCCGAATGATCCCGGTATGAATCAGCGGCGATGGCATAACTGCGGAAACATTCTCCTTTCGCATCATCATCGTGGTAAACGGTCTGGCCCGTCCAGCCGGCTTTGCACTTAATACCGAAATGGTTGTTGGAGGCAATTACCAGATCGCTGGTTCCTGCGCTGGTTTCGTGTATTCCCTGTGCGAGGATGATGGATGCGGGAACACCGCTACGCTGCATTTCGGCGATCGCCAGATATTTATAAGTATTTATATAGGCATTTACCTGTTCGGGCGTTTGCGCCGGTACACACCGGCTAAGGAGCAATGTCGCAAGCAGTATCTGAAGTTTTAAACGCATCAGCCCATTTTATTTTTTTCGGATCAGATAAAGACCGTCTCTCAGAGTCAGCATTATTTTTTCCACTCTGTCGTCCGTATTTATCATTTCATTAAAAGCCAGGATTGCTTTTGCACTCTTTCCTTTTACATCTTTTTCAAGTACCTGTCCATGAAACAAAACATTATCTGCCATGATCAGGCCACCGGATTTTAGTTTTGGAACCAGGACCTGATAATAATCTTCATAACCCGTTTTATCGGCATCGATAAAAATCAGATCCCAGGGGAAATGAAGGGTATCGAGCAGTTCTAACGCATTTCCGGTGTGCAAAATTATTTTATTGGTTGTTTTAGATTTCTTAAAGTTTTCGCGGGCTGTGGCTGCCGTTTCTTCATCAACCTCAATGGTATGCAGTTCTCCACCAGGTTTTAGTCCTTTTTCAAGACATAAAGCGCTGTAACCCAGGAAGGTACCTATTTCAAGGATATAGGTTGGATTGATCAGGCGGCTGATCATTTCCAGGAATTTCCCCTGAAGGGCACCACTTAACATATGCGCTTTCGGATGATCCCGCATCGTTTGGATCTCAATTTCATTCAGAAGACTGTCCTCCTGTCTCGAATGCTTTTCCGCATAAATCTGTGCCAGTGGGTTGATCAGATCCATAACACAAAAATAGGTTTTACATTTTTAAAGCCTTTTAACGCCTAACGCCTAACGCCTAACGCTTAACGCCCAAAAGCTGTGGTGTGGTGAATGTGGAAACGTAATAATTTAGTAATTCAAAATGAAACAGGGAAATGACAATGTGCAGGTGTTTTTTCACACTGCCATTTTCTTATTCACCTTCCACACTACCACACTACAGCGTTAGGCGTTAGGCGTTAAGCGTTGGGCTTAAGGATAGATTTACTAATAATAAATAACCCAATAAAAGTAAAAATGCCGTTGATGAGAAGCAGTTCCAGGCCAATATGAAAGTTTCCAAAAATGTATTGCTGGTATTTATCCAGGAAGAAACAACAGATTGGAGATAATATACATACCAGAGGCACCCATTCATTTTTCAAACTGCGCTTTGTTAAGATGGAGAAAGAAAACAAACCGAGCAGGGGACCGTATGTGTAGGCGGCGACTTTGAGGATGATTCCAATCATACTATCGCTGGAAATCCATTTATAGATCAGGACAAATATCAGGAAGACAAAAATAAATACCAGGTGCACCCGTTGGCGGATTTTTTTTCTCCTGGCCTCGTCCAGGTGCTCATCGCGGTTTATTCCCAGAATGTCTATACAGAAAGATGCGGTCAGAGCGGTGATTGCGCCATCGGAGCTGGGAAACAGGGCTGAAATGAGGGCGATGATAAAAATGACAGATACAATATGAGGCATGTGGTGCAGCGCCAGTTCGGGAAACAGGTGATCGCCCGTTACCGGAACATTTTCTGCCGCACCAAACAGATGCAGGAGTCCGCCCAGAAACAGAAAAAGGAAAATGACCACCAGCATGATAAATCCCAATACCACCATATTTTTCTGTGAGTCTTTTAGTGTTTTAACCGAAATGCTTTTCTGCATCATTTCCTGATCCATGCCGGTCATGGTGACGGTAATAAATATGCCCGCGATGATTTGTTTCAGGAAGAACAGTTTACTATCCGGATCCGTAAAGAAAATTTTGGAATATCCTTTCACCTCCATTGCCTGCAACGCGCCGGAGAGGTTCAGGTTCAGATGATGTAAAATATATATTACGCAGATCAGCATTCCACCCAGCATACAGGTCGTCTGTAGTGTATCCGTCCAGACAATGGTCTTCACACCCCCTTCATATGTATATAATAAAATCATCAGCAGAATGATGAGGGTGGTTAGCCAAAAAGGAACATGAAATCCCGAAAGGATGGCATCCTGCAATATGTTTACGACAAGATAAAGACGAGCCGTAGCGCCCAGCACTCTGGAAAGAATAAAAAAAGCGGCCCCTGTCTTATAAGAACTCATGCCCAGCCTTTCGTTCAGGTAATTATAGATGGATGTGAGGTGCAGACGGTAATATAATGGCAGTAATACATAAGCAATCAGGATATAACCCAGAAAATAACCCAGTGTGATTTGAAAATATGAAAAGGAATCGCGGGCAACTGCCCCCGGCACACTGACAAAAGTTACACCGGACAAAGATGTGCCAATCATCCCAAAAGCCACCAGCATCCAGTTTGAATTCCGGTTACCTATAAAAAATGATTCATTGTTTGAACCTCTCGAAGTACGGTAGGCCACAACGAGCAGTAAAACGAAATAAGCCACCACAAAGGAGAATAGTAAAAGGGGAGACATGCCTGGATGTGAAATTAGTGATTGAAAATTAGGAAATACAATATTTAAATTTCAATTTTAACAGTTCTCTCAACGTCAACATTCTATGAATATTGAATCCGTAGCCGTTTTTTGCGGTTCCCATAGCGGAAAAAATCCCTTGTTTACCGAACACGTCAGGGAGCTTGGCAAACTACTGGCCATGCTGAAAGTCAAACTGGTTTACGGAGGCGGTCAGAAAGGTTTGATGGGCATATTGGCCGACTCAGTGCTCGCACATGAAGGCAGGGTTATGGGCATTATACCCGAATTAATGATTGAATGGGAGGCCCAGCATAAAGGACTTACGGAACTTGCGGTAGTTCCGGATATGCATGCCCGTAAGAAAATGATTTATGATCATTGTGATGCCGCTATTGTTCTGCCGGGCGGTTTTGGAACGATGGACGAATTATTTGAAATTGTCACCTGGAACCAGCTGAAGATACACCACAAGAAAATCTATATTCTGAATTCAGATGGATTTTATAACCATCTTCAGAAACATATTAACCAAATGAAGAAGGAGGGTTTCCTGCAGGAAGACTTACTCGAGTCGATCTTATTTTGTCATACGCCGATAGAGCTGTTTAATAAAATCAGTTAATATTTAACGCTGAACGCCTAACGCCTAACGCCTAACGCTGAACGCCTAACGCCTAACGCTGAACGCCTAATGCTGCATTAAATTAAAGAATTTTAAAGTTGAATGAGGAAATGCCAATGTGTTTTCACATTGGCATATTGTCATTTACAAATTTAATTTTGAATTACTACATTATTACTCTTACAGATTCACCACACTACACCGTCAGGTTTCCGGCTTTATTAAAATCCAATATTGTATCCAAATCCATAAACAGCCTGGTGATAATACGGCGACCAGATATTCTGAAGCACATCATACATAACGCTGATGGTAATGGCTCCGTTCGGGCCCGTCGGGATGGCTGCTCCGCCACCCATTAAAAGACTAGGAACAAATTGATTTATTTTAAAAGGCTCAAACGATTGACCAGCGTCGGGAGTCTGGCTGGCCCACATATAATTTAGTTCCGGCTGTACCTGTATAAATAATTGTTGAATCGGATAGATCCTTCCGAAAAGACTCATGCCGGCATAGGATTGCTTGGATGTATACAGGCCGTTATCGTACCCGTAATAGGAATAATTGACTCCGGCTCCAGCGGCAAACAAGGGTGAAAAACGATAACCTACCAGGGGAGAAACGTTTATGATCGTGTATGTGCCGAAAGCCAGTCCGAGGCTTCCGCCAACAAATAGTTTCGATTTATCAAATCCCTTTCCGTCCGAATCCTGGGCAGATACACATTGTATGATGCCCATTCCAATTATCAGGAGGCCAAAAATTTTCTTCATAGAATTTGTGTGTATAACGAGGTTTATTAGTTTATGAATGAAGCGGTTAATTCGATTGTGTAAGAAGCGGTCAAATTAGTTTTTAAAGTTCGGGCAAAGTGACTGGTTTCTGGTTCCGTTATATTCTGAATAATAGCCATCACGTATAATTGAAAACTCCCAGGCCCCATTTCCGTTATTGTATTGTTTCAGGGAAGAAGTCGTCACGTCGTAAGAAAACATGAGGTGGATATTTTTATATATAAAACCAATCATCGGAATAATGGCATCGTTCGGCCGGTAGTATAATCCTCCTACCAGTTGCTGATCACCATCGCCGGACAGATTGTACTGGATGTTTAATCCGCCAACCAGTTCATGGGCATCAGCCTGGATGGTATAATATGCCATCGGATTGATGATCACCATATCACTTGTTTTAAAGCTGCCATTGATAAATCCGATAAAACGGGCCGGAATTACATTACTGTAGCCTACAGGATCTGAAGTGAAAAATGTTTCCTGAGGTCCGTTGATATGCTGTACGGAAAAACCGGCATTGACATAGGTATTTTTATCCGGGAAATAGGCATAGTTCAGACCCACCTGCATATCAAAATAATTAATATTTGGTTTATCAATGACGACTGAAGTGGGTACGTTGCTATCGAAGAACTTTCCGTCAAACTGGTCGGGGAACTTCAGGTTGGAATTATTGATCTGCTTATTTACCCAGCCGGTGTTAAATCCGATGGACAGCAAACTGGATAAACCGAGCATTTGATGATAGGCAATGGAGCCATAAATTTCAGTGGTGCTCAGACTGCTGGCGCCGGCCACATCGTGTAAAATGGCGCCACCCAGGCCCAGCCAGCCGGATTGAATACGACTACGCATTACCTGCGCATCTCCCCATATACTCATCGTTTTGTAAGGTTCCGACATCACAGATGACCATTGATTACGGTAATTCGCACCGAGTCTGTAGTCGGCATCCGGTATGAACCCTGTGTTTGCCGGATTCGTCAGAAGGGGTTCATTAAACCATTGCGAAAAATGAAGATCCTGGGCTTTCAGGAGATGACTGCCTGTAACCTGGAAAAAGAAAATCAATAATACAATTCGTATCCGCATGATCATCGGTACAGAGTTTCTGGCAAATGGCTATAAAGATACATTTTACCTTATTAACGTGATATCTCCCTTCTTGGTTGTTTTCGAACCGTTATCAAAAGTCGCTTCCAGTGTATATGCATAGACTCCGATCGGTTGTGCAGTTCCATTGAAAGTTCCATCCCAGCCCTGATAGGGAGAGTTTGATTGAAATACAAGTTGTCCATAGCGGTTATAGATCTTCCAGCTCATACTGATGATCCCAAAACCTTTCACCATGATGATGCTGTTCTCTCCAAAACGGCCCGGAGTAAAAGCATTTGGAACATCCAGCAGCGGATTTATGAGCGATTGGACATCATGACAGGAAGTGTCAGCACACTGATATTGGTTATAAGCGACCAGGCAGGCGGTAAATGTACCGGTAGATTGATATTGATGAATAACTGTGTCACTGTTCTGCTTGTCCGTGGAATCATTATCCCCGAAGAACCAGGTATAATGACTGGCACCCAGTGAGTTATTGTGAAATACGGTTGGGATATTATAATCAGCCGGTTGGGGGGTTGTGTTAAAAACAGATGAGGGCTTCGCATGTACCTGGACCGGTTGGGTGGTGGAGTCTCTTTTATTACAGGTTCCGTCATCTATTGCCAGCAGGTGCACAACATATATTCCGGTGTCAGCATATAAATGCGTCGGGTTTACTTCGGTTGAACCTGTTCCGTCTCCAAAATCCCAGACAAATTGTTGACCGGCCAGAGAAGTATTATTAAAAAAAGCATTATAAGGCGCACAGCCATTACTCAATTCAAACTGCGCTTTTACAAGGGGTGACACCCTTAATGTGTCAGTCAGGCTGTCGGGATAATTACAATAACTCGTATCGTTTAATATAAGTCTTGCCATATAGGTCCCTGTGGCGGCATAGGCATGCGTAATCGTGCCGGGCGGATTTCCTGCCGGAATGCGTGTTCCATCCCCAAAATCCCAGGTAAAATCACCCGTCTGGAAAGGTTTTGCCGGCGGTGGGACCGATGTATTCGTAAACATGTAATTGAGAGACTCACAGGGAGCGAGTTT
>DASXNJ010000141.1:0-6814 GCA_036495145.1 Puia sp. | reverse complement strand
ATCACACAGCTGGATGAAGAATCAACCATTGAGGAAATAAAAGGAGGGGAAGGCCCGGTTTTGGATATATTGCCGCCGGAAATCAGTCCAGAATAATGTCATCAGAAAACTTCAAAAAATAATCTCATGAAACGGATGCTTTTTAGCCTTTTAATGGTCGTCGTATTTAACGGATTGTTTGCCCAGTCCTTAGACAAGGCAAAAGATTTACTGAAAGCAAAGAATCTTGTTGGTGCCAAGGATGAAATAGACAAGGCATTGATGGTTGATAAAAATCAGAAAAATGCAGAAGCCTGGTATACCAAGGTAAAAATTTATAATGCCATCGCGGCAGACAGTTCGCTGAAGGGCCAGTACCCGGATGCCCTGATCCAGTCGTTGGACGCGTTAAAAAAATACGTGCAGTATGATGACAAGAAATCGGTGCTGCTGGCCGCCGACGGTTACAAACCGGTAAATGAAATTTATCAGGGTTTATTTACGCTGGGTGCTGCTAATTATAATGCACAGAAATGGAATGATGCATATAACGATTTCACCAGTGCGATTTCTGCGATCAGTTTCATGTACAAGCAGGGATGGATCAAGCAGAGCATGGACACCACTTCCACTCTGTATGCAGGTATTTCCGCAGAAAAATCCAACAAACGTGATTCTGCTTTAACTTATTATAAGATCATCGCTGATTCAGGCATTACCAAAATCGGAGGCAATGACATGGCTGAAATTTATAAATGGCTATCCGATTACTATACCCGGAGTGGTGATAAAGCGAATGCGGCCAAGTATATTGCTTTGGGCAAATCCAAATATCCACATGATATTTTCTATGACGAACTGCAGCTGGATGCGTTGAGAAAAAATGGTCCCAAAGATTCGCTTTTTGCGAGGTATGAAGAAATTACCAAATCACATCCCGACAGTGCCATTTACTTTTTCAATTACGGTTTGGAGTTATATCAATATGCGACAGATACAAGTTCCGGGAAGCGTGTAGCCAATGCTGATGAACTGATAAAGAGATCACAGGAAGAATTACAGGCCAGCCTGAAGATCAATCCAAACTATCCACAAGCCTACCTGGTACTTGGACAGATTGCCTATAATGAAGGAGTTGAATTCCAGGTTCTGGGTAAACCAAAGGGAAATACCAATGCAGCAGAATTGAAGCAAAGGCAGGATTACCGTGCACAATCTGTTAAAAAGTTCGATGAAGCAATTCCTTATCTCGAAAAAATTGACCAGTTACTTGGCACGCAGGGCAAACTTAAACGGGCAGATAAAACGGCTTTAAAAGATGCCTATGATATGCTGGAAACGATTTATGAGTCTAAAAAAGATCAGGCTAAAATTGCCTTCTATACAGATAAGTATAATAACGTAGATAAGAATCACTAATCTGATTTCTTTCAGGACCCATGCAAGGTTTGTAAAACATTGCATGGGTTTCTTTATTTTTATTTCAAAGCAAAATGAATATTCGTGTTGAATATGAATTGCTTTTGATTGAATGAGTAGGCTGGTTCAAGTCCGATGCCGATGACGTTGGTCAATGGGAATACAAAGCGGAAGCCGGTTTGTAAATCAAAATAGGAGAGGTCCACGATGCCGGGAGCGGCGATTACATACACATGATTTGATAACCGGTATTGACCTTTCAGGTAGAAACTCAGTAGTGTCTGTTTTTGCGTGCCGGTTGTTTTTACGTCCGCCTGCTGATTGTCAACCCATACCATGCTGGTACCGACAAAATAGCTGAATTTACTGGCTTCTTTATTCCAGGTACCGGCTTCAGCTCCGAATCCAACTCCATGGCCGGTTTGAAAAGACTGATATACAGTGACACTGGGAAAAGACTGAATAGAACAAAGTTTGCAGTTCTGGCTTTTTAGATCGCAGATCTGAAAAAAAGAAATGATGAACAACGTGAACATCGCTGCTCTGCTGTTTGTAAACCGGGAGAAATGAAGAAACAGATTCCGGCAAGGGGTAGAAGTTCTCATACTGATCAATTTAAAAAAATACGCTTTTAGGGGTTACGAATAGCAGTCTTTAAAGGATCCGGATCAGTTTATCGAAAATGGGAAATATGAAAAAGAAGATCTGAGGCAGATCAGAGGATGGTGGAGGAGATAAAGATAGTTTGCGATTTCCGGTTTTAAAAGAGGGCTGCGGGTTTATTTTAAAAATTACTGTATTGGGAAATAATACCATTTTGGGAAGCATAAAGCATAAAGCCTAAGGCCAAAAGCCTAAGGCCTAAAGCCTAAAGCCTAAAGCATGAAAAAGATCTGAGTAATCTATTAAGCTTTAGTATTACGTATTATATTTATGCTTTGCGCTTTAAACTTAAGAATGATTTTCCAGGGAAGAATTTTCCAGCGTTTTGATTTTCGCCAGCAATGTTTCTGAATCAAATGGTTTTTGAAGAAAATAATCAGCACCTGCTTCGTAAGCTTTCTTATCTACATCAGGCAGTCCTGACATAATGTAAACAGGCACATTATTTAAATAGCTGTTCTTGATTTCCCTGCAAACATCAAGTCCGTTACTATGATCGAGTTTAATGTCCAGCAGGATCAGATCGGGTTGCAAGAGACCTACTGTTTTGAGAATTTCATCGGCGTCGGACAGAGGACAGATTTTGCAATGATAAGCCTGTAGCAAAAACCGCAGACCATGTAACAAATCCAGGTCGTCCTCAATAATCATTATTTTTAACATGAGCGTGAGTTTCTATTATAGAATACGTATTATGATGCCAAATAGTTTACTATCCATAAATTTAATTGGACGTGCTGAGGATATATATCTACAGTTCAATCAGCTGCATTTTTCCATTTATTGGAAACTATGAATCTCCCAACATTTCATCCAGTTTTTCATCGCTGATATTATCAGCGTCTCTTGAAAGAGGATTTTCAGTTTCTTCAAATGCATTAGAAGATCCGAGATGCGTATTTTCGGAAATTTTTTGAAATTCTACTTTCGTGTTTTTACTTTTTTCATCCGGTTCATCTTTTTGTTTATGCATTATTTTATTATTTGTGCATTTCAATAACACCTACATCCGTAGGCTGGCCTTCCACCACGAGAACATCCTGTTTAAAGCTGTCCCTGAAAGGCGGCCTTGCTTCCAGCATCAGCATATAATTACCTGGTTTCACATTTGTGATCATAAAATTTCCCTGTATGACAGGTGCATTCGCCGTATCGGTCTTTGATATCAGCCAGGCCCTGCTGGCGCCGTTTGCCGGCGTGACAGAACCCTTTACCGGGCTATTAACATAAACACAAAAAGACAGAGAAAAAAATACCAGGAAGCCTGCAAGGATCCCGGCCACATGTTTTGGCATTGCATATTTTGTTCTCATACAAACCTTTATATGCAATAACTATTCCCGGAGCCTTGTTTCGCGGCGGTTATGCATTGAGTTTAGCTGCTTCAGACGGCCGCGGAGCCGGTGTTTGTGTGAAAAACTTATTAAAACATGTGGATAATATTTCGGAAAAAATCATCGGCAGTCTTGTAAATTCACTCATTAACCAACCCCCTTATGTATTCAGTAGAAACTTCAGTGTCATCCGAGAAAGGATTTGTAAGTACAGTACACGTTTTAAAAGGGGGTGAAATCATATATTCCTTACAGGATTTTCTGAAGATCGAAACCCGCTTTTCGTGGGTTGATAAAAAATTCCTGATCAATAAAATTCTGGAACTGCAAAGAAAAACCGACGACCGCAGGAGATCTTTTCTTGTATTTTACGAAGAGGGCAATCAGATCCGCGAATACATAAATATGGATCAGACTTTTACGCCGCTTCCTTATTGCTGAGTATCATTATCTGACTCTTCATCTTCTTCCTGCACCAGATCGTCGTCCAGATCCTCCCCAAACAGATCCCTGTCCATACCTGATTCATTTAGTGAAACTCCTTCAGTATCCTTGCGGTCCAGACTGATCGAATGAACCGGCAGATCGGTATCATAAGACGGGTCCAGACTATCCCTCAGTATTTTCTTTTCGGTCTGACTCACATCGCTTTCATTGCGCAAATTATTTTCGTCCAGATCTTCCGCATCATCGTCGTCCAGCAAGTCGCCAGCTTCTTCATCTGCGGAAGAAATGGTGATATCGCCGGGGAGGAGGGAAGCATTTTTTAATGTGCGGCCGGCTCCCGGTATATCCCTGAGTTCAGGCAGTTCCAGCGTGCCCTGATCCGGTTTTAATTTTTCCTGATCTTCCGGAGAATCCTGTATGTCGTCGTGTAAGTAATTTTTGTTTGTCATATGCATTCGTTTAACTTGTAGTGCTTAAAAATTCGTGCCAGTATGTTTTATAATGGCCCTATATTTTTATAGATTCCTGAAACCATTTATATGAAAAATTTTATCATTTCGTCATTCACGGTTCTCATGCTGGTTTTTATTTCATGTAATAACAGCGCGAATCAATCGACTCCCAAAAGTACAGATACGATGGTGAATAATGGTGGTCCGGATTCGGCGGCGAACAACGGCATTCTTCCTCCGTCGGGTGCACCGGGCAATGCGAATAATTCATCTCTGGCTGATACGACCTATAAGTCGAAGGATTCAGGTGCTAAAAAGTAGTCTTAAGTGTGGTGAATATAATAGTGTACAGGCTTATATATTTTTACATTGACATTTAAACTTATGTAAGAATTCAAAATTGAATTTGAAAATGACCTGTGCGAATATGATTTGAGCTGAATGCCTTGTGCCCTAAGCTTTACGCATCGAGCCTTGAGCCTTAAGCCCTATGCTTTAAGCCTCCTCAGGATTTCCAGGCAGGCCCTGCTGTTATGATACGGACATTTCCAAATTCCCACTTTATCCCGGGCCGCCATTTTCCGATGATCCCTGTTGATGCCCCATAGCCATTCTCCCTGATCGCTGTCCAGGATATAATTCCGGATGAACTGCCAGCTTTTTATCAGTGCATTTTTATAAATTGAATTTCCGGTCAGCTGAAAGGCGTTGCAGAAACCAATCAGGGCTTCTGCCTGTGGCCACCAGTGTTTTTCAAATATTTTTTCGCCCGTCTTTGAATTATATTCATACCAGAGTCCGCCATCTTCATCCAGGCCCTCCATAGCGGCTTTCGTAATAGTCAGTGCATTTCTCCTGGCCGTTTGAATTGACTCATGATCATTTATAGATTCCGCGCAGGACTGAAGCAGCCAGCCGGCTTCAATATCGTGTCCAAAGGAAATAACCGAATTGTCCATTTGCCAGTCATCAGTAAAAAAAAGTCCCAGGTGATGACTCTGATGATCGATTATCTTCTCATCAAATATTCTTAATAAATGGATGATATCTGTTTTCAGTTTTTGTGAGGGCCATACTTCATAGAGGTTTGCATAGGCTTCCGCGATATGAAGATGTGTATTCATGGTCTTGGAGGCATTTTCATCTTTGGCGCTGAGTCTTTTGTCGGCCAGAAATGACCAGTCCCTTGCAAATGCGTCGACGTATCCACTATGCAGCAGATCACGGCTGAATTTTTCAATGAGCTGATACAGGCTCAGCGCCAGTTCGAGTGCTCTTTCATCTTTTGTGACCCGGTAGTATTCACTCATTCCATAAATACCAAATGCCTGCGCATACACCTGCTTATGTCCGTCCAGCCTGTTGCCCTGGTAATCGACCGACCAGTAAAGTCCTCCAAAATCAGGGTCCGAAAAAAATTCGATGATATAGTTAAAAGCGCGATTGGCTAATTCGAGATATGCTGGTTTTTGTGAGTTACGATATGAAGCAGAAAAACTCCAAAGAATTCTTGCATTCAGCACCGAACCTTTTGGATCCAGCGGATGCGCGTTGTTATACTCATCGATTCTGCCTCTGAAACCAGCATTATCTGCATCAATGGAATATTGTTGCCAGTAATGAAGGATATGCCGGAGTTCTGATTCCATTTCGCCGGGCAATGCCTGCCAGGCCGCTTCTACCGGAGGGGAATTTTTTTCATTCATGTAGCCTTTATGCTTTTTTGGTCTTTTCTTTTTTTGCCTGTTTATTATTCTTATTGATAAGCAGGTTGATCTGCATCACAGACTGAACCGATGTGAATCTGTCTGCCGGGGTATTCATCACGTAGTCCAGTAATTTGTCGATCGTGCTAACGGCCACGTGTATGCGTGTATCTGAAGAAGCGTAATAAATATATACCGTGCCGTCAGGATCTGCGATCCATCCGTTGGAGAAAGCCACATTGGAAACATCACCTACCCGTTCTTCACCTTCCGGAGCCAGAAAATAACCGCCGGGCTTATAGATCTGTCTGGAGGGATCTTTCAGATCTGTCATGAACATATATAAAACATAACGCAATCCGGCTGCCGTATTCCGTACCCCGTGTGCCAGGTGAAGCCAGCCTGCTTTTGTTTTTAAGGGTGCGGGACCCTGACCATTTTTTAATTCGTATATCGTATGATAAATCTTTTTATCAATGATGGTTTCACGTGTAATGACGGCTTCCCTGATATTCTCTGCCAGCCCGAACCCGATGCCGCCTCCGTTTCCCGCCTCAATAAAACTGTCCTGGGGGCGGGTGTAAAAAGCATATTTGCCCTGCACGAACTCAGGATGCAAAACAACATTTCTCTGCTGGGCAGAAGTTGTTACGAGGTTTTTCAGTCTGTCCCATTTTACCAGATCTTTTGTGCGTGCGATGCCACATTGTGCAATAGCGGCGGACTGATCCCCGTCCGGTGCTGCCGGATCCCGCATCTCGCTGCAGAACAGTCCGTATATCCAGCCGTCTTCGTGAGCCACCAGACGCATATC